>DNAD01000351.1:5150-5987 GCA_003484785.1 Lachnospiraceae bacterium | reverse complement strand
TAACGGTACGGAGATCCACTCTTTCTCCGTCGATCTCTCCGGCGCAGGCGTTTCTCGCAAGCCCTTCGCTTAAATCCTTCGCTATCTCAATAACGCTTAAAGCGCCGTCATATTCTTTTACCGATCCATCCTTTAACGTGATCTTCATGATTTTCTCCTTATGTTTATGATGCCTTATGCGGTTTTTGCCCCGCAGCATTTCTTGTATTTCTTTCCGGAACCGCAGGGACAGGGATCGTTCCTTCCGATCTTCGGGCCCTCACGCCTTACCGTCGTTGATGCCTTCTGCTCCTTATAGAGCCTTTCCCTGGTCTCGTCATCAAAAATATCCTTCCACTCCTCCAGCCCGTACAGCCAGTCAGCCTGGGCGGCTATCATGTTCTTATAAAGCCTTTCCTTATCGAAGGCGAGGCTCACCACGGTATCCTCTTCCATCTCCTCGATGGGATTCTCCTTTATAAGGCTTTCGTTGATCCCGTCAAGGAAGCCTGTCATTGTCATGACATCCACATCATATTTTTCCGCAAGCTCCTTTACGGTTCCCTCTACCGCCGTATCGGGATCCTTCAGCAGCTCGCTGTAGATGTTCTTCTCCTTCTCAAAATAATCCTTCCACAGCTCCTGGAGCTTCTTCTTGTCCTCGGTTGCGGAATACGCCATTTCTTTCCATTTGTCCAATAATGCCATTTTTACTTTCCCCTTCGTTTCTTATTCTTGTTTCGGTTCCCCGCTGTCCAGATCCTCGGAAAGAGTCCGTCTGAGCTCCTCAGCGCTTTCCCTGACCTTGTCTGCTGCCTCTGCGGTGCTTTCATGGATCTCCTCCGCTTTATCTGCGGC
>DNAD01000351.1:0-5054 GCA_003484785.1 Lachnospiraceae bacterium | reverse complement strand
GGCGCTTTCACGGATCTCCTCTGCTGTCTCTGCAGCCTTCTCTTCTTCACAGGTTCCGGCCCCTGCCCCTTTTTCTTCTGCGTTTTCTTTTACGGACCCGGCCTCTTCATCATCCCCGGTATCCACCTCAACGTCTCTGTAATCCTTTCCGGGATCAGACAGCTCCTCTTTAAGCTTTGCTATCTTTTCATCACAGGCGATGAGCTTATCAACGATCGGGCGAAGATCCTTTTCGGGACAGTCCTTAAACAGACTGTAATATTTCTTTCCGAGCTTGTAATACAGCTCCTGCTTCTTTGTCTCCTCGGCCTTTATAAGGCCATAAAGCTTCGCAGCGCCTCCAAATTCCTTAATCATGTTTACAATACCGTTAAAGGCTTTCGAAATATCACTATTCTCCATCTGTGAACTCCTTTCCAACGCGCCGATCCGTTTTCGGGATCTGATCGTTTCCTATGAAAACTTCCTATATAATACTTTTTTTCAGCCGCGTTTGCAAGTACATTATAAGGACTTACCATTCACGCCCCTTTGAGCCGTAACTGTATCTTTATGGATCCCTTTAAAACCCGTTGAGAAGCTCCGATATCAAAAGCTCCGTGCTCATCACGTCGATGAGCTTCCCGCTCTTGACACTGTTTTCGTAAAAAGCGCATCTTTCAAGGATCCTCTCAAGCTCTTTTTTCTCATATCCTGCTGCATTCGAAAGGCTTTTTCTGACCGCAAAGTCACGAAGTCCGGTCTTTGAAGCGATCTCATTTACGGACAGCCCTTCGCTTTTCAGGCTTTTTACGGTCAGAAGTCTTAAATACTGCTGTCCGATGATGCTTAATATCTTTACCGGAGGTTCCTTAAGCGCCAGAAGATCATAATAACGCTCAAAGGCCTCCTTCCTCCTGTCAAGGATGATATCCTCGATCATCTCAAAGACCTTGTCCTCCGCTTTTATCGAACAGACAGCCTCCACATCCTCCGCATCGATCTCCCCCCTGTCAAGACAATAGGAAATAAGCTTTTCAAGCTCTGTGTTCATGGTCTGCATGTCTGCATAGCCTCTTGCCATAAAGCTCTCCAGGGCGGATCGCCTTATGCTGAGCCCGGCCTGTTTTATCTTTGCAAGCAGCCACCTGTTAAGCAGCTCATCGTCAGGCTTCTTAAGCTCCACAACCCTTCCGTATTTCTGGATCGCCTTATAAAGCCTTACCCTTTTGTCCGCCTTCTCCTGTACAAATATCATGCAGGTGGTTTCGGCGATCTCTTTCATGTAATCGGCCAAAAGGTCGTTTGAGCCTTCGAAAAGGGAGGTCTCCTCCAGAAAGACCACCCTCTTCTCTGCCAGAAAGGGCATGGTATTTGCAAAATCGATGACCTCGTTTACGGGAACATTCTTTCCGGAATAGGAGACAACATTCAGGGAGTCGCCCGGTTTACATAACTTACTCTTCAGTTTATTCCTGTACTGGAGCCTTAAATAAGCCTCCTCTCCCGTAAGGAGATAAACCCTTGCAAAACTTCCGTTTTTAATATCCTCATCAATACTGTTCATATCTGCGCCGGTCCGCGGTTCCTTAGTTTTCCCCGTCAGGTAATACAAGAAACTCCTGTGATACGTTGCTCTTAAGTATCTCGATTATCCTGTCGTAGCTGTAATCAATATCCCTGTAATTCTCCCTGTTTGCCAGAGCTTCCTTTCTTGAATAGTCGGAAAGCCATTTGACATGGGGTTTTCGGTAATAGGGCCCGTACACAGTTACATTCGGTATGAGCTTAACGTCTTTGATCTGTGCGCGTTTTCCCTCGTAAAGGTCTATCCTGCATTCCAGGGTCAGCCCGGTCAGGCACCCGGTCTTTTTCATGGAGGAAAGGAAATTGCCGAGGCTGTAGCAGACAAGAGCCCTTCTTCCGTCCGTGGTATTAAACCACTGGGCATCCTTTACCACATGGGGATGAGTTCCTATCACTATATCCGCCCCCCAGTTTGCAAGGGCCTTTGCAAGGGTTCTTTCTTCATCCTTTATCTTATGAGAGCCCTCGACCCCAAAGTGACAGCTTGCGATCACCACATCGGCATTTTTCCGGGCTTCTTCAAGCTGTTTTTTTATAAGCTCCTTCTCCTTTGTATATATCACCTTAAGCTCGGAATCATCAGGCGTTTCATGCCCGTTTGTGCCGTAGGTATAGCCAAGGAAGGCAAGCCTTATACCGTTGACGGAAAGATACTTTGGATCCTTTGAACAGTCTTCGCTCTCTTTTTTGTCGTAGATCCCGAAGAATACGATGTCTCTTCCATCTGCCTTCCTTTTCCAGAAATCCGAGGTTGCGTACAGCCCTTCTGCTCCGTTGTCATAAATATGATTGTTCGAAAGGTTAAAGGCATTAAAGCCGATATCCATCAGTTTTTCGGCACACTCTCCCGGGGTGGAGAAATATGGGTAGTCGGAGGGCTCAAGAGTATCGGATACCATACTTTCAATGTTTATAAAATTAACATCGTGTGCCCTGAAAAAATCTTCCACGTCCTCATAGGCAAATCCGAAATCATAGCTCTCCGCGCCCATCTGCCCGGTCTCATTATTCTGTCCTGCCATTTCGGCCGCCGCCCTGTAGATGGGCTCGTGTATCAGGTTATCCCCGCTTGCGGTAAGGGTAAGACTTTTCTTTTCCGCTTTTTTCTCGCCCTGCCCGGCCCTCTGTTTTTTTTGGTCACCATAATAGGGGACTTCGCCATCCTCAAGAAGCATCAGACCGAAGGTGCGCCAGTACCATCTGGTCTCTTCACCTTCGGCAGACACAACATTTACGACCCCGTCCCCGTCAAGCTCAATATTTTTTATATTTATCCCAAGCTTTGAGGATACCCAGGCGGGGTCCAGCCTGTAAGGATAATCCTCCTTCCAGTTATAGACCCCGATGTGCTGGGACCACTCATTATCATTTTTCTCTATCCAGAAGGGAAGATGCTTCTTAAAGCTGCCCCGGCGCCAGAACAGGATCACAAGCTCGTTCTCTCCGTCATGGTCCACATCCCCGACCCGGTACGCGGAAACCTTATATCCCCTCTCCGAACTCCAGATCATTTCCTCCGCGCCAATCCCACTTTCCTTATTAAGGAAAACATGCAGCTCCTTTTTTTCAAGAACAATATCGGCAGCCTCACTTCCCATCAGATAGCTGCCCGAAGTGCTTTCCCACTCCACCCAGGAGGGAAGAAAGGCTCCAAGGCTGTATAACAGGTAAAGAACACCTGTAAGCAAAACAGCAAACACCGGTAAAGCGATGATCCTTCCGGCTTTAATATTCATATACGTACTTTGAACTGAAGCTGTCTGTCCACTCCGGACGGTTTATCTGATCATGATACTTCTCATAATACTCCCCGGTCTCATCCCATTCCGCTCCGACGATCTTTTTCCACTCGCTGTCGGTAAGCCTCTCTGTGAAGGGGAATTCATAGAAGTTGCTGACAGCGCCTTCGGCGATCTTAAGCTTGCCGTCAACCTCTATTATCACATAGATGTAAACAGGATTTCCGTTTGCCACCTCTAAATATCTCCCGTTGGGATCGGTCGCTATGTCCGCTATCAGGGCCGCAGGGAACTCATAAGAAGAGAAATACTCGTTTTCCGCCTCATCCTTCTTCGCCACCTGCCAGAAATGCTCTATCTGTCCGCCGTAATCCCTGATGAGCTCATACTCCTCATCGCTTAAAAGCTCGTCTCTCAGCTCCTTCTGTGACATCACAAGAAGCTTGTCGGAAAGCTCCTCTAAACGCTTAAGATCGGAAATGCTGTCCTTATCAAGAAGGCCGTAGCTGTCAAGCCCTTCCCTGGTGGCGCGGATGAGTCCCGAAAGCCTTGCGAAAAGCTCGGGCTCGGGCTCCACATAGCCTCTGTCGTCCCTTACCTCAGGCTCCTCGCCGCCGTCGCCCATCTCCGCCATTATCTGCTTGGCATAAAGAATGGTATCGTGCTTAAGCTCGGTATAGCTTCCGAGGAAGCCGGAAAGGTTCTTTTTATCCCACTCCTTGCTCTGCATAAAGCTGGGATAACCCTCTCCCTTGCTCTCGAGCAGAGGCCTTATGGTATTGAGCCATCCGGAATAAAGGCTCGCGTTCCAGGTGCTTTCGTCAGCGGCGGCTATTTCCTCCTTAAGGCTTTCAAGGTTCTCCTCATAGCCCTTGTAGTCCATCTCGCCCTGCTCTCTCAATATCTCTTCTGCCGTTTCGGATCCCAGCGCGGCGGGAATATCCAGAGCATCGGGAAGGAGTCTCAATTCTCCGAGGGAGTTCTCCTCTACCGCCCTGTATATAAGCTTTCCGAAGATCGAAGCATCTATGGTAAAGCGCTGTCCCATGAACCTGAAGCCGGTGTTCAATTCCTCTACGGTCTCATCGCTGTCCGACCTGAATACAGGCACGGAATTGATCTTCGGTTTGGGAAGCTCTCCTGTGAGCCTGTGGTATTCCTTAAAGCTCTCTTCATCTCCGATGAGGGAGGACAGCTCGGGATCTTTTCCATATACAGCCTCTATCACAGGCATGTATTCATAATATCCGCTGTCATCGCTTGTTCCCGCAAAGAAGGCTGTGACAGTATATACTCTCTCCCAGTCCTTAAGCCTGTCATCCTTAAGAAGAAGGCTTATGAGCAGGGCGCTTCTGTCGAGGTCCTCACTCTCCTGTAAAAAGCCCATTCTTCCGTACCACATCATGGCCTTAAAATATTTCTTAAGCTCCTCATCGGTATCATAATAACCTCTGGGCTTGTACTGGGTATAATCCTCATTGGCGTCAAATATGGGAGATCTTGCTATGCCCTCGGCCCCCTGTATATTTTCAAGCTCCTCGCGCACAACGCTCTCCACCTCCGCGGGGATCTGTGCGTTTTCGTCAAAGAGACAGTTTGCGACCGCAAAGAAAGCCATATTTGTCTTTACGGCCTGTTCCCATTCGCTCCCCTTTAATACCTTTAGCTGCTCCTCGCTCTCCTTAAGCATCTCAGAGCTTAAGCTTCTTACCGCAGCACAGAGTTCATTAAGCTCCGTCCTCTTAAGAA
>DNAD01000065.1 GCA_003484785.1 Lachnospiraceae bacterium | reverse complement strand
CAGCTTTGCTGACTGAATAATTTCAAACGCCGATTTACCCGCAAAGGCTTTCAAAGGCTTCCCCGATGACCCGGTCAACAAGCTCCTCATCCACAGCCGGTGAACCGAAAGCTTTGCCCAAAAAGCCTCCCTTTCCCAACAGGATAAGGTATTCTATGTTGCCCTCCGGCCCCTTTATCGGCGAAAATGACAGACCTTTTATGTCAAAATGGTTTTCACTGCAGCAGGAAAGCACCGAGAATATCACCTCTTTATGAACGAGCCTGTCCCTCACAACACCCTTTCTTCCGACCTTCTCCCTGCCCGCCTCAAACTGGGGCTTTATAAGACATACCATTTCGGCCCCCTCCTTAAGAAGAGGAAAAGCCGCCGGAAGGATCTTTGAAAGGGATATAAAAGAAACGTCACAGGAAGCAAAATCGATGGGTTCGGGGATGGCATCCCCCGTGATATACCGGAAATTCGTTCGTTCCATACAGATGACCCTCTCATCTGTCCGCAGACGGTAATCGAGCTGTCCATGGCCCACATCTATGGAATATACCCTCTTCGCCCCGTTCTGAAGCATCACGTCCGTAAACCCTCCGGTGGATGCGCCGATATCCATGCATACCAGTCCCGAAAGCATGAGAGAAAATTCCTTCACCGCCTTTTCAAGCTTGAGGCCGCCCCGGCTCACATATTTAAGGGGATTCTCCTTTATAAAAAGCTCGAGCCCCTCCTCCTCGAACATTGCACCGGCCTTGTCCTCTCTCTGTCCCTTTACAAAAACGTTTCCGGACATTATAAGAGCCCTGGCCTTTTCTCTCGAAGGAGCGAGACCGCGGTTTAAAAGGATCAGATCAAGCCTGTTTTTCATTATTTACCCCAAGGTATTCCATAATCTTTTCTGCTGCCGAATCGGCATCTATGCCTGTTTCCTTTTTAAGAAGCTCCACATTTCCGTGCTCCACATAGTCATCGGGAAGGGCAATGGATAAAACCCTGGCCCCCAGCTCCTGGGAATCAACAAACTCCCTTACCTGCTCCCCCATTCCGCCGATGTAGACATTCTCCTCCATGGTGACGATAAGGCTGTGATCCCTGGCAAGCTTCCTTAAGAGCTCTTCATCCAGAGGCTTTGCAAACCTTGCGTTTATTATTGAACAGGTCCTTGAGTGAAGCTTAAGGATATCCCTTACCGCCTCCGCTGTCTTTACCATGCTCCCAAGGGCGAAAAGAGCAACCCCGCCCTCATTGCAGATAACCTCGCTCTTACCGTACTCTATGGGGCTGCGGTAGTCCTTAAGCCCGTCATAAGCCTCGCCTCTGGGATATCTTATGGATATCGGTTTGTCGTAATTTAAGGCAAACTTCATCATATCCGACAGCTCCCATTTATTCTTCGGCGCCATTATGCTCATATTCGGAATAGAAGAAAGATAGGAAATATCAAATATCCCCTGATGAGTCTCCCCGTCCGAGCCTACGAGGCCCGCCCTGTCTATACAGAAGATGACAGGCAGGTTCTGTATGCAGACATCATGCAGGATCTGGTCGTAAGCTCTCTGTAAAAACGAGGAATAAACCGCCACTATCGGACGCAGTCCTCCCGCGGCAAGCCCCGCGGCAAAGGTGACGGCGTGCTGTTCCGCTATGCCTACATCGAAGAACCTCTCGGGATACATATTGGAAAAGCGTTTAAGCCCGGTCCCGTCCGGCATTGCGGCAGTGATGGCGCATACCTTCTCATTCCTTGCCCCGAGCTTTGTCATGACTGTGGAAAAAACATCGGTATAATTAGCCTTTTTCCTGTTTACGAGAGGAAGGCCGGTTTCCGTATCAAAAGGCTCGGCTCCGTGGAACCTTGCGGGGTGCCTCTCCGCCGGAAGATATCCCTTTCCTTTTCTGGTTATAACATGAACGATAACGCATTTCTTTATCTTTCTCGCTTCGAGGAACATCCTCCGCATAGCCCTGACATCGTGACCGTCAACCGGTCCGAGATAGGTAAGCCCCATGTCTTCAAAGAACATTCCCGGCACCACGAGCTGCTTGAAACCGCTCTTATAACGTTTAAGGGTCTCCAATACCCTTTCTCCCGCCTTCGGCACCTTTAAAAGAGAATCCTCAAGCCCGACCTTAAAGTTCCTGTAGGGCTCCATGGTCCTTATCCTGGTAAGATATTTCGAAACGCCTCCCACGTTCTCGGCTATTGACATGGCATTGTCATTGAGAATGATAACATAGTTTGTCTTAAGCCTTGCGGCGTTGTTGAGAGCCTCATACGCCATCCCGCCGGTAAGGGCCCCGTCTCCTATGACCGCAAAAACAGCATAGTCCTCGCCCTTAATATCCCTTGCCTTTACAAGCCCCAGCCCCGCAGATACAGAGGTAGAGCTGTGTCCGGTATCAAAGGCATCGCATTCGCTCTCCGCCCTTTTGGGAAAACCGCTCATTCCGCCGTATTTCCTGAGTTTGTCAAAGCCCTCCCTGCGTCCGGTAAGCAGCTTGTGAGTATAGGACTGATGGCCCACATCCCATATTATCTTATCCTTCGGAAGCTCCGCCACCAGATGAAGCGCCATGGTAAGCTCCACGGCCCCGAGATTTGAGCCCAGATGCCCTCCCGACCTGCTTATCTTGTTGACCAGAAACTCTCTTATCTCACCGGCCAGGGCATCATAATCCTCAGGATCTATTTCCTTTATATCATTTGCTTTCTGTATTCTGTCAAGTATCATCTCTTAAGTCCTGCGATCGATCAGAGTCTCCACAAGAGAGCATAAGAATTCCCGGTACACAGGCTCACCTTCAACGGAGGAGATCAGCTTTAAGGCTTCCCCGGAATATGTTCTTACATCCTCTTCGGCCTTCTCAAGACCCTTTAAGGTGACGTAGGTAGTCTTGTTATTCCTTTCATCCGACCCAACCGGCTTTCCCAGCTCCTTCTCGTCTCCAACTGCCCCCAGGATATCATCCCTTATCTGAAAGGCTGTTCCGATGTATCCGGCAGCTTTTTCAAGAGCCAGCCTCTCCTCTTTCGATGCTCCCGCAAGAACCGCTCCGATAGTCATTGCGGCCTCGATGAGCGCCCCTGTTTTTAACCGGAATATGAACAGCAGCTTTTCCTCATCAACGAAAAGCCCTCTTTTTTCGGAAAGCACATCCACTACCTGGCCTCCTGCCATTCCGTATATCCCGGACTTCCTTCCCAGTATTGAAAGGGCATCTGCCGAAAGCCTTAATTCCTTTTCTCCCCTGCAGTGCTCAAAGGCAAGGGCTGCGGTCTCAAATGCCTTATTTAACAGGGCATCCCCTGCAAGTATCGCCATGTCCTCTCCGTATTTAACATGAGCAGTCGCTCTTCCCCGCCTCAGGGTATCGTTATCAATGGCAGGAAGATCGTCATGTACAAGCGAATAAGTATGTATAAGCTCTATGGCGGCCATGAAGCATTCAAGAGCCTGCTCCATCTCTTTCTTTCCCTTAAGTAGCCCGAAGGAAGCATGCATGAATACGGGCCGAAGCCTCTTCCCCCCTGACAGGAGCGAATAATTCATGGCCTCCATCACAAGGCTCTGATAACCGCTCTCCTCCTGGGCCGCGTATTTTTCGATCACAAGCTCCGCGTATTCACGTTCCTTCTTCAGCTGTTCTTCAAATATCATCCGATCCTTCCCCGTTTTCCTTTTCAAGTATCAGTATCTGCTTTTCAACCCTGTCGATCTTTTCACCGCAGGCCTTAACAAGCTCCATTCCTTTTTTATAAAGCTTAAAGCTTTCCTCGAGGGAAAGCCCGCCCTCCTCAAGCCTTGAAAGGGTATCCTCGACAGCTGCAATACCCTCCTCCAGCGTAAGCTCCTTCTCTTCCTTCATTTCAAGCTCATCCGGCATTTTCATTCTCCCTGTCCGATTCCTCAACCCTGTCCACAGTGACCTCGATATCTCTGTTTATAAGATACAGCTTCAATCTGTCACCTTCGTTCACCACACTGTCCTCCCCGATTATCCCTTCGCTTCCTTCCACGAGGGCATAGCCGCTCTTTAAACGGCTCAGAGGGGAAAGGCTTTTCAAAGTGTGTCTGAAGATGTCAAGCCTGTGTCGTTTATCCGAGATCAGGCGCATCATGTGATCAAAAAGCATATCCCTGTCGGAATCAAGCCTTAACCGCATTTCCCTGATCCTGCTCTGAGCGCTTACGGTCTTTAACTTCAGCCCAAGGCTTAAAAGCCTGCTTCTCTCATTTTCCACCCGGGCCCGCATGGCTCTTCTCAGCCTGAGCTTAAACCCGTCAAGCAGCATATCGAAGTCCTCGATGGAAAACACCGTAAGCTCAGCCGCGGCGGAAGGGGTCGGCGCCCTCAGATCCGCGACATAATCCGATATCGTTGTATCGGTCTCATGCCCCACTGCCGAAACGATCGGAATATTACAGTCAAATACCGCCCTTGCTACGATCTCCTCGTTAAAGGCCCAGAGATCCTC
>DNAD01000369.1:6852-7309 GCA_003484785.1 Lachnospiraceae bacterium | reverse complement strand
CATCCCGTCAGCGGCTACCACATCCTTCAGGGGATACACGAGGATGCAAGGATCGGGTATGGTGCTAAATATCATCATGAACGCTATGACGGCAAAGGCTATCCCAACGGAATAGAGGGAAACGATATACCGAGGATATCCCGTATCATCGCGGTGGCGGATGCCTATGACGCCATGGCCAGCGACAGAAGCTACAGAAGCGTGCTTCCGCAGGATACGGTACGAAATGAAATACTAAAGGGCAAGGGCACCCAGTTCGACCCTGAGATCGCTGATGTCATGCTTCAGATAATCGACGAGGATAAGAACTACAGCCTGCGCCAGCAGCCTGATCAGGTACGCAACATCCTTGCCGTTGATGACGATAAGATGATCCTGATGATCTTAAAGCACGTGCTTGGCGATCTTGAGAACATAAATATAATCGGAACGGGCTCTGAACAGGAGGCCCTTAAGA
>DNAD01000369.1:0-6768 GCA_003484785.1 Lachnospiraceae bacterium | reverse complement strand
CGACGGGTTTACGCTCTATACCAGGCTTAAGGCAATAAAGAATGTGCCGGCGATCCTGATGACGGGAGACCGGAGCTCCGCGATCATACAGAGGATCAGGGAGCTGGGCATAGATGATTATCTTACCAAGCCCTTAAACGGAGCGATAACCAGGGAAACCGTCCACAGCATACTCCACAGGAGCCGGACAGGGATATAGGGATATAAGGTAAGGAACTGTTGAAGATCATGAACACTACTACCATGTTAATATACAACCCGGTTTCGGGAAGGACAGCGGATAAGCTGGTCCTGCTTGGAAAGGCGGTAAAAAAACTGTCTTCCGGAGGGCGCGCCCTGCTTGTGTGTCAGACAAGCGGGAAAAAGGATGTGGAGAGGTTTAAAAAAGCCTTCAGCGAAGAGCCGGGCTGTGATGAGATCATCGTCTTCGGGGGTGACGGAACCCTTCATAATGTATTAAACGCTCTCATACGTTCGGGAAAGGATATCCCCCTTGGCTATATTCCCATGGGGTCTACCAATGACTATGCAAAAAACCTGGGGATAAACCGGGAAAATGCCCTTAAAGTCATCACGGCAAGGGATTGCAGGGCAATGGATGTCGGATGCTTTAACGGCGAATACTTCAGCTATGTTGCCGCCTTCGGAAACTTCACTGACATCTCCTACTCCACTAACCAGCAGACCAAAAACAACCTTGGCTACCTCGCCTATCTTATAGAAGCGGTCGGAAAGCTCCTTGAGCTCAAGCCCTTTCACGCACGCATCCATGTCGGAGAAAAGCTTATTGAGGATGATTTCGCCGTAGGGCTTTTTACCAACGCCTTTTATACCGCCGGGCTCAGAAACCGCTCCGGGATCATCATTGATCTGCGGGACGGCCTTCTTGAATATGTACTGGTAAAGATGCCCGAAAATCCGAGGGATCTGTCGGGAATTATATCAGGCCTTTTAAACGAAAACAGAGATAACGAATACATATATTCGGGCTCAGCCAAAAGCTTCCTGATCGAATCAGCCCCCATGGCCTGGACCCTTGACGGTGAAAACGGCGGGATCCACGAGCGCTGTGAGATCTCAGTTCTTCCGCAAAGGATAAAAATGTACGTATCTGCTCAGAGTTAGCTGCCCGAACACGGGCGCCTACGAGAGCAGGTCACGAAAGGCCCTGTAATCCGAAAGCAGCCCGGGAGTTTCCTTTCGTATCGTATCCACATCCCCGTCCCTTCCGGCAATTTCCAGCTTTCTTGCCAGGTCTGAAAGCTCTGTGGCGCCGATGGTCCTGGCAGAGCTCTTCAGTGAGTGGACAAGGATCGTATAGCCCTCTATATCTCCCTCGGAAAAGGCAGTTTCTATCTTATCCGCCTTGGAGGGGATGGACTCGGAGAAAACAGAAAGCGCATCCAGATAATCCTCCGCATCTCCGCACAGAAGCATCCCAAGGTTTGTATCCAGCTGCGAAAGCTTTGTGAGCTTTTCGGGAAGAGCCGCACTTGCATCCATATGCTTTATCGTCTCCTCGGAGGAGCGTTCCCTGATCCCGCTCTCCTCCGCCTCGCCTTCACGCATGGTATAGCCGGTGTCTTCGTCTATCATTGCGATCATTACATCGGCGATATGCTCATCAAACTGGGCGCCCCTGCCCTTTACCAGCTCACCCCTGACCGTCTCCTGCGTCATGACCTTACGGTAGCTGCGGTTGCTGGTCATGGCATCATAGGCATCGGCCACGGCTATGATCCTTGCCTCTTCGGGGATCTCTGCCCCCTTCAGGCCGTCAGGATAGCCCCTGCCGTCGATTCGTTCGTGATGCCACCTGGCTCCGTAGGCAAGCCTGGGCATTTCCTTTATGTTTTTAAGGATCCTGTTTCCTACGACGGGGTGCTTTTTGATCTCAGCGAATTCCTCATCGGTGAGCCTGTCGGCCTTGTTTATGATCCAGTCCGGAACCCCGATCTTTCCCACATCATGCAAAAGCCCCATCATATAGATCTCATCCTGACCATTCTCATCATACCCCATCCTTTTTGCCATCTCCCGGGAATAGGCCGCCACACGGCCCGAATGACCGTTGGTATAGGTATCCTTGGCATCTATGGCCTCCGCAAGGGTCTGGACAACATGGATGGTGATCCGGTTGTTTTCCCTGGTCTTCTTTTCCACCTCTCTTGCAAGATCCTTACGCAGGTTGATAAGCTCTATCATCCGCATTACGCGCAGTGTGAGGATCTCGGGCAGAAAGGGCTTTCTTATAAAGTCGACCGCCCCCAGCTCCAATCCTTTTGTTTCCGTTGTAAGCTCCTCGTCTCCCGTAAGAAAGATGACCGGGATCTCATTTTCCGCCCCTGTCTTCTTACGCAGAAGCTTTAAGGTATCAAACCCGTTTAACTCCGGCATGATCAGATCCAGAAGGATCAGATCAGGCAGAGGGATCATCCCCTCAATATAGTTGAGAAGCTCCTCCCCTCCGCCAAGCCCTGTCACCTTCAGGCCTTCCTTTCCAAGTATCGAACTCACGCGGGCGCGGTTCTCCTGATCATCGTCCACAACAACAACCCAGCTCATATCAGAATTTTCTCCTTTTTGCTCTGCGTCAACTCAAACGCCATAGTTTTTTAGTCCGCAAGGATCTCTCCGACCGCCTTCACAAGCGCAGGTCTCCCCCCGGATTTCGGCACTATCCCGTCGGGCTTTGGCTGATCTGCGTCCTGTGACTCATCAATATCCTCGGCTCCCGTCCTGTAGAGGACCGGAATATCCCTTAGTGTTTCATCCGAGCGTATCGCCTTAAGGACCGCCGGCCCGTCCATTTCAGGCATACGGTGATCCAGAAGGATAAGATCCGCCTTTGATCCGGAAAGAACAGACAGAGCCTCCTTCCCCGAGTCGGCCGTGCTTACCTCATAGCCCGATTTCTGCAGCCATCTTGCTGTCATCGCCAGCATATCAGTATCATCATCGATTATCAAAACACTGCTCATAACTTACTTACCTCATTTCCTAAAATTGTTGTCATTTACCGGCAGCCTCAGACCATCAGGCTCTTCATTACGGAAAACAGCTCTCCGGGATCTATGGGCTTGGAAAGATGGGCGTTCATCCCGGCATTTAACGAAGCCCGTATATCCTCGTCAAAAGCATTGGCGGTAAGGGCTATGACCGGTACAGTGCCCGCGTCCTCCCGCTCAAGCCCCCTTATGATCCCTGTCGCCTCAAGCCCGTCAACCTTCGGCATCCTGATATCCATCAGTATGGCATCATAGCTTCCCACATCACTCTTTTGGAACAGCTCCACAGCCTCCTTTCCGTTTGCCGCATAGTCCGTTACGATACCGTTCTGCTCCAGAAGCCTTTTCATGATCTCGCCGTTTAGTTCCATATCCTCGGCAAGGATCACCCTTCGGCCCTCAAGGCTTGTCCTTTGCTCTGCCCGGCGTCTGTTTTTCCTTTTTTCCGCGAAGATCTTTCCAAGCTCCTCCCGTATACCGGAAGCAAACATGGGCTTGGCAAGAAATGCATCCACCCCGGCATTAAGCGCCTCCTCCATTATCTCATACCAGTTGTAGGTGGTCAGAACGATGGTCACATCCTGCCCCTCAGTTTCCTTACGTATCAGTCTTGTAAGCTCGATACCGTCCATTCCGGGCATCTTCCAGTCTACCAGCATAAGGTTGAAGGGTGCTGTGGGGTGGGAAAGCCTCTTAAACATGGACAGCGCCTCTTTCCCGTTTAAGACGTACTCCGACTCGATTCCTATACGGCTCAGCACCATCCGCGCATGCTCGCATGCGGTGATATCATCGTCAACGATCAGTGCTCTTAAGCTCTCAGGATCAAAGGAATAGATATCCCCCTGCCTTCCTTCGATGACCTGAAGGGGAATGATCACGGTAAAGACAGATCCCTCTCCTTTTTTGGAGGTCACCTCTATCCTTCCGCCCATCATATCCACGATATTCTTTGTGATGGCAAGCCCCAGGCCCGTATCCGAGAAGGAACCTCCCTCCTCCTCTCTCGCAAAGGGCTCAAAGAGCCTTGGAAGATAGTCGGGGCTTATACCCTCGCCCGTATCCTGTATCACAAACCTTACCATGGCCTTCTTATCGATCCGCTCGTCCTCGTTGACCGTCATCGTTACCTTCCCCGAAGGACCGGTAAATTTTACGGCATTGCCGAGAATGTTTAAGATCACCTGCTTAAGCTTCATATCATCCCCGATATAGTGATCGTCCATGCTTCCGGTCACGCTGCAGTCAAAGCTTATACCCTTGTCTTCACACTGTGCCTCGGTAAGGGTATTTATCTGCTCCAGCATATTTCCGAAGGAGAATTCCTCGTTTCTAAGCCTTACGTTACCCAGCTCCAGTAAACTGATATCCAATATATCATTAATAAGGCTTACCATATGCTTTGCGCAGACGCCGATCCGGGAGATGATCTCCCTGGTATCCCGGTCCAGATCGGGATTTCTGAGGGCTATGTTATAAAGGCCGATGATATCATTCATCGGGGTTCTGATCTCATGGCTCATGTTCGACAGGAAGGCAGTCTTTGCAAGGTTCGCCCGCTCTGCCTCCTCTAGGGCCCTTGAAAGCATGTAGCTGCGCTCCTCCTCCACCACCGCAAGGGATACGTGGGCGGATTCATCCATGATCTCGGAATGCCTGAGTATATTATTAAGGATATTCTTAAGGGCCCGGTAATCCTTGAGCATAAGGGGAGTATCCCGTTTAAGAACCTCTTCTTCCCGGGCTTTTGCCGACAGCTCAAGGGCTTTGGCCTTCCCGGAAAGCTCCACCGCGCCTATCGCTCCCGCTGTGCTCTTTAAGGAATGGACCGCAAGGGCAAGAGCTTCGTAATCCTCCCTCTCAAGATCTGTCTCGATCTGCTCCGCTTTTGTGTCTATTGATACCACAAAGGTTTCCAGCGCAAACAGATAATCCTCCGCGCTTCCGCAGTAATCGATCCCGGCCTGGGGCGTAAGCTGGGGATAATCAAAGATGATACCCGGAAGCTTTGACAGCTCGTCATCCTCATCCTCGGGCTCTTCCTCTCCCGTATTCATTATAACGGAATCGATGGGAAGATATTTGATCATCATCCGCTCCATCTCATCCACGTTGACAGGCTTTGAAAGATAGTCATCAAAGCCTGCTTTTATCATCCTCTCCTTATCGCCCGACACGGCGCTGGCCGTAAGGGATATGACCGGAGTTTTCTCAAAGGTCTCCGGATACCTCTCCCGCAGAGCTATAAGAGTCTCGATCCCGTTCATCTGCGGCATCCTGTAGTCCAGAAAGACCAGATCATAATGCTCTTTACCGAACTTTTCGATACATTCCGCACCGCTGGTCGCCACATCGATATGTACTTTCGTCCGTTTCAGAAGCCCTGCGATGACCTGGAGGTTCATGGGAGTATCGTCCACTATCAGAAGCTTCATTCCGGGAGCGGTAAAGAAGGCGTGCTTTCTGCCTGCTGCCATGTTATCCCCGGCGCTCTGGTCAGGCTTGAATTCTCCGACACTCTGCCAGTCGGTAACCTTCTGGGTCAGTGTGAAGGAAAAGCTTGAGCCCTCCTCATAACGGCTTTCCACCTTAAGCTCGCTGTCCATAATGGACAGAAGCTGCCTTGTTATTGCAAGCCCCAGCCCCGTTCCCTCTATGCTTCTGGTCTTTTTCAGGTCAAGGCGGTCAAAGGGCTCAAAAAGGCGGTCCATATCCTCAGCGCGGATGCCTATGCCAGTATCGGTCACGCAGACCGTAAAGCGGACGGAGTCGGACAGCTTTTCCTCAAGCTTTATCTTAAGCTCCACCCGGCCGGATTCAGTGTATTTTACAGCATTGGTGAGCAGGTTCGTAATTATCTGCTTGACACGGATCTCATCTCCGAGCAAAACCGAGGGAAGAGCGGGATCAACGCAAAACAACAGCTCCAGCCCCTTGGCCTCTGCCCGAAACTGCACCAGATTGTACAGATCGATCACCACTGACTTAAGGGAATACTCCTCATTGTCAAGGGTAAGCTTTCCGGTCTCGATCTTGGAAAAATCAAGGATGTCGCTTATTATGCCAAGAAGGCTCTCTCCGGCCTTTCGTATGTTCTCGGAATATTCAAGGATCACCGAATTATCCGTCTCCCGCTGTATCATCTCGTTCATGCCGAGTATGGCGGTGATGGGGGTACGGATCTCATGGCTCATGTTTGAAAGGAAGGCGCTCTTTGCGGTATTTGCCTGCTCCGCCTGCTTAAGGGCCGAGGCAAGGTTTCTTGCCCTTTCCTTTTCCTCGGCTATCAGCCTGTTCTCGGTAACATCCTCGATAAAAACGTAATAAACCTCTCCATAGCCCGGAAGGGTCGCAAAATGCCCGTAGTCATCCACCCAGCGGACAGTCCCGTCCTTTCTGATGATGCGGTAGACCACGTAATCTATGCTGCGGCTGTTGCTGGGGCGGGCTATCTGCTCCGTTATGGAATCCTGGATCGTATTATAATCCTCGGGATGCACCATACCCTTAAAGGTGTTTCCGGTAAGCTTACGGAACTCCTCAACCGTATCGCACCCGTAGATCTCGCAGGTAGATTGGTTTACATAAAGCAGCTCCATGCTGTCATCGGCACGGTAGATAAAGAACCCCCCGGGCATCTGCTCCGCAAGCCACTCTGCCGCGGACATCCCCTCCCTTGAGGGTATCGTGTTCATGATATCGTTGCTGATAACTCTGTTTCTCTGCATTGTCGCCTCTCCGAAAATAAAATGCCGGTAAC
>DNAD01000203.1 GCA_003484785.1 Lachnospiraceae bacterium | reverse complement strand
TGCTCAGATCCGGACTTTTTATAATTGGCATATCCCGCCGGGGTTTTCGAGATATTAAGCGATCACATGACAGTTCATCCGGTGGTGAACTGTTTCACAAGGAATTTTTCCGATCCGAATCCCAGGATCTGCTTAGCAGATCGGCGCAGATTCGGTAAATAAGGCGGTGGAATAATAGCGGTCTCCGCTGTCGGGCAAAAGAGCGACTATGACCTTTCCTTTGTTTTCGGGGCGTTTCGCCAGCGTTATCGCGCCGTAAAGAGCCGCTCCTGAGGAAATGCCGACGGAGATCCCCTCCTTCTTTGCAAGAAGCTTTGCCGTATCGAAGGCATCCTGGCCGGAGGCCTTAAATACCTCGTCGTATATCTCCGTATTCAGCACTTCGGGTACAAAGCCGGCTCCTATTCCCTGTATCTTATGGGCGCCTGCTCTTCCCTCTGAAAGAACTGGTGAATCCTCAGGCTCCAGGGCAACGATCCTGATATCCGGGTTCTGTTTTTTAAGATACTCTCCGGTTCCCGTCACGGTTCCGCCCGTTCCCACGCCTGCTATGAATATGTCCACCCTGCCGTCCGTATCTCTCCAGATCTCGGGGCCCGTGGTCTTTCTGTGGACCGCAGGGTTGGCAGGGTTTATAAACTGTCCGGGGATGAAGCTGTCCGGTATCTCCTTTGACAGCTCCTCAGCCTTTGCGATGGCTCCCTTCATTCCCTTTGAGCCTTCCGTAAGCACCAGCTCGGCGCCGTAGGCCTTCAGTATGTTTCTTCTTTCCACGCTCATGGTCTCGGGCATCGTAAGGATTATCCTGTAGCCCTTTGCGGCGGCTATGGCTGCAAGGCCGATGCCGGTATTGCCGCTGGTGGGCTCGATTATCACGGAGCCTTCCTTTAACAGCCCCTTTTCCTCCGCATCCTCTATCATTGCCTTTGCGATACGGTCCTTTACACTGCCCGCCGGGTTAAAATACTCCAGCTTAACGAGGACAGTTGCCTCAAGTCCCAGCTCCTTCTCGATGTTAACGACCTCTACAAGGGGCGTATTCCCTATAAGCTCCACCGTTCCCTTATAAATGTTTGCCATAATTCTCCTCCTTTTCAAAAGGTTATGAGTTGCCCGACAAAAGCACTTCGCGCCATTTTCGGGTACATGATATAGTGCTTTTGACATATTATAGCATCCATCCGGATTTTTAAAATTCGTTAAATATTATCACAGGTTATAGGTAAGGGCTATGATTCTTCAAGCGCCATCTTCTCAGGGTGAAATACTTCATCAAAGCTTTCTTCGTCCATAAACCCGAGAGTAATGCAGGCCTCTTTCAGGGAAATGTCCTCTTCAAAGGCCTTGTGCGCGCATTTTGCGGCATTCTCATAGCCGATATACGGGTTCAGGGCCGTCGCCAGCATCAGGGAACGGTGAAGATTTTCCTCCATCTTCCTCCTGACGGGACTGATGCCCTTAACACAGTTTTCCGTAAGCGAAATAATGGACTCCGAAAGCAGCCTGCCCGACTGTATGAAATTATAGGCGATCAGCGGCAGAAATACATTGAGCTCAAAATTACCCTGCGAAGCGGCCATCCCGATGGCGGTATCGTTTGCCATTACCTGCAGGGCCACCATTGTTGCCTGCTCACACTGTGTAGGATTTACCTTACCCGGCATGATAGAGCTTCCGGGCTCATTTTCGGGTATCCTGATCTCCCCCAGCCCGCAGCGGGGTCCCGAGGAAAGCCACCTGATATCATTGGCGATCTTCATGATATCCGCCGCAAGGGCTTTTATCGCGCCATGGGCAAATACCAGCTCGTCCCGGGAGCTTAATGCGTGAAATTTATTTTCCGCGGTCACGAATTCTGTCCGGGTAAGCTCTGATATCTTTTCCGCCGATACTCTTCCAAAGTCCTTTGGGGCATTGAGCCCGGTCCCGACGGCCGTTCCTCCGAGAGCAAGCTCCCTGATAGGCTTAAGCGCAGCTTCAAGCATCTCCATGTCCCGCTCCACGGAGCTTTTCCAGCCGCTTATCTCCTGGGAAAAGGCGATGGGAACGGCATCCTGCAGATGGGTTCTCCCGCTCTTTACTATCCCCTTATTTTCCTCCTTAAGCCTCCCAAGCTCTTTGGAGAGCCGGGCCGCGGCCGGTAAAAGCCTGTCTTTAACGAGCAGAACGGCAGCTATATGCAGAGCCGATGGAAAGGTGTCGTTTGAGGACTGGCTCATGTTGACATCATCATTCGGGTGCAGCAGTTTTTTCCCCGAAAGCTCATTCCCCCGTCCGGCTACCACTTCGTTGACGTTCATGTTGGTCTGGGTACCCGAGCCGGTCTGCCACACCACCAGGGGAAAATGCTCCCAAAGCTTTCCCTCAAGGATCTCATCGCAGACCCTGCAGATCAGCCCGCTCTTTTCCTCAGTCATCATCTCCGGCACAAGCTCCCTGTTTGTAAGGGCCGCAGCCTTTTTCAATATTCCGAAGGCGTAGATGATCTCACGGGGCATTGTCTCGATCCCGACCCCTATCCTGAAATTTTCAACGCACCTCTGTGTCTGGGCTCCCCAATATCTGTCTGCGGGAACCCTCATCTCTCCCATTGAGTCGTGCTCTATCCTGTATTCTTCCGTTTTGTTCATGCTTTTCATACCTTTCCTTTTTTTCCCAGCTCATTGTATGGGCCGCCCGGCAAAAGCCCTTCGTGTCATTTTGCCCCCAACATCGCTGTATGAGCCGCCCGGCAAAAGCCCTTCGGGCAGCTTACTGTATTACAATAAATGACGTTCTGCGAAATCCGCTTATTATCCTGATTATGCCTGAATAGATCAATCCCAGACTGTATATTAAGACTGCCACTTCCATATTCATGATAAATATCAGGCATATAAGCGCAAGCGCAAAGTCTACCAGCCCGTGCCCCAGCTTCATCCTCCAGGGGCCGTCTACCGTTCTTCTGGCTTCCATTGCCCTGAGCGTTTCCACAATACCCGAAAAGGCGTGGGCACCGATAAGATACAACATGATATAGATCTTCGGAACGCTTGTCAGGGATACTGAAAACAGTGCAAAGTCAAGGACGACCACCCCCTGAAACAATATTATCTTACCCCCGACCATATGCCTTGCCATCGTAAAATAGAAGATTATATTCTTTATTCCGTCAATCGCAAGCCCGAGAGCCAGGATCGCGATAAGCACCAGATAAATATCCTCATCCGGGTAAGTAATGAACAGTATCGCGACGGCTATCATTATGATCCCTGTCAGGATCTTTACTATTCTCTGGAAAAAGGTCATCTTTTAATCCCCTCTATCAATCTTTTCTTTGAAAAGCCTGCAAGCAGGTTCTTTGATCTGAATATCTCATCTATGACCATGCCCTTATGAGCTATCGCCCCATGGATGAATTTTCCCAGAAAGGTATTCTCCTTTTCTTTTCCGCCGGTTTCAGTATACTCATCAAAATACCTGTTTATTGAATAATCCGTTATGGTCTCTTTGGACAATTCCTCTCCGAAGGCTTTCCAGTCAGCGCTTGCTATAAGCTG
>DNAD01000056.1:3306-4406 GCA_003484785.1 Lachnospiraceae bacterium | reverse complement strand
GGTTATTCCCTCTCCGAAGGAACAGCTTATAAGATAGGTTCCCTCTTTCGTAAAGGGAGTAAGATCGCCCCTGAGTACCTTTACGGTTTCGCCCCCATCTTCTGATCCATCCTTCGATCTGTCCGCAGATGAAGCGTCTTTTGATCCGGCGTTTTCTGTGGTCTCCCTTTCCGCGTTGACCTCCGTAAGCTCTCCCGAATACACCGCCTCACCGGTGCCTTCATCCTTTAACGTAAAGCTCATGGTCTCGATGGCCGCATCATCGGGATCGTTTATTATGACATAGAAATGCTTGTTGCTTCCGGGCTCAAAGCCTGCGGGCACGCACACCGTATACTCTGTTTCGTCCGTCTCTTTTTCCGGTCCTTTTTCCCCTGCTGCCCCGCCGTTTCTCTCCTCGTTGTATTCTGAGATTGTTTTCGTTATCTCATCTAACCGCTGCGCTCTGGTAAGACCGTCGTCATAGGCCTCCTCCCCGTCCGCCCGGGCGCATCCCGAAAGAGGTACGCATACGAGCAAACAAAGAGCATAAACCGACGCCCTTCCTTTTTTATTTGCCCGGATCATAAGTGTCAAAGCCACGATCAGAGCTATTGCCGAGATCATAAGTGAATACCTCTGGCAAGGCGTACCTTCATAGCTTACCCTCACCCTTCCTTCTTCGTGATCTGTATATACCCTTGTAAGGCCGTTTACGCCCTCTCCGTCAACATCGAGCTTTTTTCCTTCAAGAAAGGCGCCGTAACCCCTGTAATAAATGAAGGGCACGTCCACGTATTCAAGATCCCTTTCAGCCGTAAACGTAAGCTCGTTTTTGTATCTTTCAAAGGCGACCTCCTGTCCCTCATCCCCTGTGGCCCTGCTGCTCTGCTCTGTAAGGGCATCCCTGTCGGTGACGGTAAGGGGCAGCCACTCCCCCGCGATGACATTTGCGGTATAGGGGGCGTAGGAGTAGTAGTCGTCGGAATAATCATAATAGCCCTGGTCGTTTTTTTCCATTACAGAGAAGGCCTGCAGGGCACAGAGAAGAAAAACGCCTGCTGTGGCATATATCACCCTGTCTTTACGCGCCTCTGCGCTCGTCAGCCTTTCGGAACCGG
>DNAD01000056.1:0-3187 GCA_003484785.1 Lachnospiraceae bacterium | reverse complement strand
AACAGGCAGAATATAAGTATCCCGTCCGCAAAAGCAAAAAGCGAAGAGGCTATGATAAAGGACCGCCATGGAAACTGGATGAAGCCCATGTATCTGCCTAACCTCTCCCAGGGGAACAGTCCGGTGGCCCCCAGCATAAACACCCCTCCGGTCACATACAGGATATCCGAAAAGCCGGAAAGGGGGTTTTCTTCCTTATCGACAAAGACCCTTAAAACATAGACCGTTATCAGTCCGGCCCCGATGGAAGGAAATTCCGAATAAAAAAGCTGCGCAAAGCTTCTTGTCTCGTCCACAGGCCTCATCCAGGGAATGCTCACCGCAAACCCGGCACACATCAGCTGTTCAAGCATGGGCAGCCAGTAGAAGGAGGTTGCCCCGGCGGTAAGAAGCGCCGTAAGCAAAAGCTTTGCGATGATCCGGGGCTTTTTTACGAAAACCTTAAGCTTTATCAGAAATATAACGATACACAGCCCCAGGCACATGATAAAGCTTCCGGTATGGCTCAGCAGAAGCCCGCCAAAGCCAACCCCCAAAAGCCACGGCTTTTTCATCTCCCTGTAAAGGGTATCATGGATCCCGCAGATAACAAAGGGTATGAAGATAAAGGCGGTATACTCTCCCACCGCCGAGCGTACATAGATATCCTCGATGTGATAATCGCAGAGGGTAAGGAGGATGGCACACAGGGCCCCCGCCGCCTTCGACCCCGTAATCTCCCGGCCGCAGTAAAAGGCCGACAGATAGCACAGCAGTATGCAGAGTCCCGCAAATACATGGTAGGACGTGTTTATCGACACACCAAGCGCCCTCAGGGCCGCGGGGATGTAAAGCAGAAGATCCGGATAGAACATGGAGCTTGCATAGCCCGCCCCGCCAAAGAACAGCATGTTCACCTTCAGAAACGGTCTGCCCGCCAGTATCTGCTCCTTAAGGCTCTCTATCCTTAAAAGATGATATTCCAGGTCGTGCCCGTTTATGCAAAGCTTCGTAAAAAGCGGCACACAGGCGGCAATGACAGCTGCCAGTGACAGAAGCAGGATTATTCGGTTTTCCCTTGTTTTATTATTATCATTCATCTGCTTCACAGGCGCTCTACAGCTTGTTAAGCTCACTGAAGGAGAAGGTGATGTCGTTTCCGTCGTTTTCTATATCCACACTGTAGCTTTTGGTCTCATAGCCGCTTCTGCTTAAGGTGATCACATGGATCCCGGTAACCTTGTTGGTGCTCACCGGCGCGACCCCGATGTAATTGCCGTCCAGATATACCTCAGTGCCCCTCGGTTCCTCAATATAGATCTTCTTTACTCCCGAGATCACGTTTGTGTCATAAGAGGATGAGGTCGGCGGCAAAGTCACAGGCAAAGTGGGCGCAGGCGTCGGAACAGTGGGAGGCACTGTCTGAGCGCTGCCCGAAGTGCTTTCCCCGCTCGCTGCTTCCTCATCCGCATCCAGTGAAATATCCACGTTTGCGTATTCCGAACCGATCTTTATGCTCGTTGTGACCGGTCTGTATCCCGCGGCTTCTATCCTTATGGTGTGTATCCCGTATTCCAGAGGCACCCTCTCCTCATATTCCGTAATATCTCCGTCTATGAAGAGCTGTGCAAACTCCGGCTCGATATTAAATTCCACATGGCCTATGGCCACCTCTTCTATCTCTATCTTGCTGAGATCAAGAATGGTTTCCTTATTTCTTACTATCGAAACGTCTTCCTCTCCCTGATATCCTCCTTTGGTAAGGGTTACATGAAAATCTCCCTCCGGCACCATGAGCAGCATATCCTCGGTGACAGGCTTTATCACATCCGTTCCGACCTCTATCCAGCCTCCCACAAAATAGCTGTCATTTGTTATCCTTATATAACCGTGGCCCTTTTTTACCACGACCGAATAGATCCTTCTGTCCTTTCCCCGTACCGTCAGGGTATCAAGATCCGTGATGTTCATCCATTCGCTCTTTGTCTCATCGGAGTAGATATAGATATCCGGCGTAAATCTATAGGCCTCTCCGGATATGGTAAATATACCCTTCCTTTCATCGACCGAATAATTGTTCACATCGGTCATAAGCCAGATATCCTTATCCTCCTCCACGCTCTTTAATATCCCGTTCTTTTCCGAAAAGGCAAGATCCAGGACCTCTCCGTATTCAAGCTCCCTGGCGGTGATGGCCTGTCCGAACCGGTCCGTAAACTGCGTGGTCCCGTCATAGGAAAGCCGCGCCTCCTTATCGCTTTCCGTATCCTTAAGGATCAGGTACTTTTCCTCATGATCCGCATCGGACAGCACGGCGGTCAGATATGTCAGGGAGCTGTCGGATGAAGGAAGCGCCTCTTCTTCCGTTTCTTCCTGTCCTTCCTGCCCCGCTTCATCCTTAAGGCCGGCCGTCTGAAGGCCCGTATCCTCTCCGCGCTTCGGCCGGCTGTGGCTTCTGTATTCCTTTGCAATCAAATAACATCCCAATATGCCAAGGATGATCATCAGGCATACCGGAACCATTGCCCTTTTCATTCTTATTCCTTTATTTCAGATTATCCTTCAGAAACCCGAGCAATCCCTCCCTCGTATTTAAGGACGGATCCTCAAGCACCGCGTCAAGCATTGCGGAAAGAGTCTGCCCCACCTTTCTGCCCGCAGGCACTCCGTTTTCCATAAGATCGTTTCCGTTAAGCTTAAGCTCTGCTATGGATAAGCAGTCCCCGTCCCGAAGAACCTGCCTGTACACCTTTTCGAAGCTGTCTATCTCCTTAAGCTTCTCCTCCCTTATATAGGTGCTCTGACCCATGACGTCGCAGCGTCTTACCTTAAACCATAACGGCATCAGGTCCTTTCCGACAGCTACTATGGTACGCCTTACGTTTGCCGGCGAGGATTCCTTTCTGTGATCATGGTACTTCACAAGCCTGCTTACTTTGTTGATCGTAGCGTTATCAAACTTAAGCCTTTTAAGGATATCCCCCGCAAGCCTCACGCTTTCCGCTGAATGTCCCTTGAAATGATCCACCCCGTCCTCATCGGTTGTCTTTAAGGCGGGCTTTCCCATGTCGTGCAAAAGCATCGTAAGCCTCAGTACCACCCTGTCGTCATAAGTAAGCTCATCATCAAAGGTGACCGAGTATTTCATGGCCTCTATGGTATGGATCCCCACACTGTATTGATGATGCTGATTATTCTGTTCTGTTGC
>DNAD01000213.1 GCA_003484785.1 Lachnospiraceae bacterium | reverse complement strand
TTTCCGGTATTTTTTCATATTCAGCTATCTGTTTTACGCAATACCTGACATCCTTTATGGGATTTTGGTAAACAGCCTCCCCGAGATTTACAGAACCCACATTAAGGCTTACGGCCTCCACCCAGGAGGCGTAGCAGGGCTGCACTCTTTCCTCTATTGTAAGGTCCGAAACACCCCCCGTCGATACCTCGATGATAATATCACAGAGCTCTCTTATATAAAGGGCTGTTTCCTCAAGCAGGGTAAGGCCGGGTGTCAGCCTTCCGTTCAGATCCCTGACATGCAGATGCACCATGGCTGCGCCCGCCTTGAAGCAATCATAGACATCTAACGCGATGGCCCGCGGATTGATCAGGGGATCCCCTGCCGCGACGGGGGCAACGCATAACATGATCTTTTTCATTTTAATCGTTTTTAAGCACCTTTCTCAAAAATATGTAATGATTGTTCACGACCTGATTTATCCTTGAAAAATCTCTCTTCTCTATAACATCGATGATGTCCCTGTGAAGCTTTACGAATTCATCCTGCTTTCCGGAACGTATCCACTCCTCCACAGCCTTCCTTCTGGCCGGCACCGTCATCCTCGTTATATAGGAGGTCAGAATATCGACCTGGGGGTTTTTCATGGTGCCCGCGATGGCGCTGTGAAAATTAAGATCAAGGTCTAGCACGCGCCCGGGATCCGGAGCCTCCTTATTCAGCTCCCGTTCCGTCTCCTCTGTCAGATCATTAAGGTACGGAATCACCTTTGAGATATCGTCATCCTGCATGGCGCTCTGGATGATCCCGGTCTCTATAATGGAGCGAAGCTGCGCCAGGTCCTCCTCGTCCTTATTGCAGAAGATCAGGCTGTAAAGCAGCGGGTCCAGCATCTTTGTGTTAAAGGAATCCTCTATATATGTACCGTCCGCGCGCTTGATATACAGCACCCCGTAGGCCTGGAGCTGCTTAATGGCCTCCCTGACGGAATTCCTTCCCACATTATATTTGTTTGCCAGCTTCTCCTCCGGTTCGAGACGATCCCCGGGATGGAGGTTATTGTTGATGATCTCATCGGTTATGGAAGCGACCACCTTATCCACCGCAGAGATGGCTGTTTCCTTCTCTTTTCTGTTCATATTTCCTGCCTCTCCTATTTAAGCAACGATCCCGGCCCCGTAATAAGTACCGGACACATTATCAGGAGAGCCACTACCGCAATCGAGCCCAGGATGAAGGGCATCAGATATTTCATTGTCGAGCCTACCGTTATATGCCTCAGATCACATGCGACGTAGATGCACATCCCCACCGGAGGGGTCACAAGCCCTATTCCGATAACGACCGTAACCAGGACTCCCAGTATTATGGGATCTATCCCTACCGCCATGGCTATGGGAAATACTATAGGCATAAACAGCGTCAGGGTTGCAATAGACTCCATGAACATGGTAACTATGAAGAATAACAGCAGGATCATTATAAGGATAACTACAGGGTTTTCGGAAATACCAAGCATCCTGTCCGTCATCCATTTGTCAAAGCCCGCCGTGGTGAGCATGATGGTAAAGAGCTTTGCAGAACCTATAACGGTAAATATCCTTGCCGATACACGAACTGTCTCCTTAAAGGCAAATTTCAGATCCTCCAGGGTTATGGCGTGATAAACGAATTTGCCGACAAGCAGTCCGTAGAGCACCGCCAGAGCGCCGGCCTCCGTGGGGGAAACGATTCCCGAGGTGATGGAGCCGACGATAAGGACAGGCATGATAAGGGCCGGCAGAGAAGCCTTAAATGAGACCCACACCGGTTTCAGCTCAAAATGCCCCGGTTCCTTATCCACCTTCTCTTTTTTCGCAAATATGTAGCAGAGGATCATCTGGGCCAGCCCGCAGAGAATGCCGGGAAGTATGCCTCCCAAAAACATCTTTCCTGTTGAAATATTGCAGATCCCCGCAATGACTACCATGGGTATCGAGGGCGGGATGATTATCCCTATGGTGGAGGAAATGGCCGTGACCGCAACCGTCAGCTGCTCGGAATAGCCCTTTTTGATCATCGTCGGCATGAACATACCTGACACCCCTGCCGTATCCGCCACCGCGGACCCTGATATTCCGGCAAATATCATTGATGACAGCACGTTCACATGGGCCAGTCCTCCGTAAATATGACCGACGATGCTGTAGCAGAATTCCATAAGCCTGTCGGATATGCCGCCCTTTGACATGGTATAGCCGGCAAAGGTATATAAGGGGATCGCAAGCAGAGCCCAGGAATTCATTCCCTCAAACATCCTCTGACAGACCGTGACAAGAGAACCCTGATCAAATAACACGATCCCTCCCATGGCGGAGAGCCCGAGGGAAATACCGATGGGGACTCCAAGCAGCATCATCACCGCAAAGCTTCCCAGTAACCAGACGATCATTTCCTTCCCTCCTTTTCAGACATAAGTGCTGCCAGATTTATGATCACCGCGGCTATGCAGAGGATACCTGCTATCGGAAAGATCATATATACCTGCCCCATGGTAAAGCCCGGCATGGTCGATACCTTCTGCTTTGCCCTTGTCGCAAGCTGGAATCCCGAATATGTCACCAGAATGTAAAATATCAGCTCGAAAATATCCACGATCACCCGTGTAAGCTTATAGCCGTAGGGCTTATTCTTCAGAACAGAGTCGATAACCTCGACCCTCAGATTGGTTCCGGCACAGGCTACCCCCGCCGCCCCAATCATCATGGCCCATACATTAGCATACTGGGA
>DNAD01000282.1 GCA_003484785.1 Lachnospiraceae bacterium | reverse complement strand
GATTCGGCTGTGAATAGTAACGCCAAATCAACAAAAAGTAGCTGTTTTTGGCGGCGCGATTATGGTATATTAATAAAAACGGATTAGCCCGGAAAGGAGAAAAATATGAAGAAAAAGATAGTTGCGTTAATGCTTGCAGGGGCCATGGCGGCTCTTACGGCCTGTGCGGGAGCTCCCGGTATGACCTACGATCCGTCGGCAGGCACCGCTTCCTCAAAGGAGACGACAAAGGAAGCAGAGCCTGAGGTCAAAGAAGAGGAGGCGGCAGCGGAAGCATCAGCAGAGGAAACCGCTGCTTCGGAGGATGTTGCGCCGGATATGTCGGGCGACAATGTTGTTGAATATGAAGGAGGCTTAAGGATCGCCTTCCCCGATGAGTACATAAATACAAAAGGCGTGCTCGATATTAATTCATATGAGCTGGATTCCGGTGAGGGCGTTTATGTTACTGATTTTAATTATGCCGGAGTCACTGAGGAATGGATGGAAGAGGCGTTCGGTGAGGTGGAGGAGCCTTCCGAGGAGGATTATAAAAAGTATTCCGACGCAAGCGCAATGCTTACCGAGGTGATCACCATCAATGGCAACAGGAGCCTTGATGAACTGGTCGCAATTTTAGCTGAATATAATACAACGGATCAAAAGATCGAAAAATCAGATCTTACGGAGTTTAAGAAGGAAGGGGAGTGTACATTCTTCAGACTGAGCCTGTATGATAAGGAGGGATCCGAAAATCTTGAGGAGGGCTTTAAAGAGGAATTTGATGCTCTGTACGACGGGCTGGATGAGCTTCTTGAAAAGAATACAGAGTATTTTGTACCTGTATCTCCCTTTGAAGCTTTGATCGGAAATAAGGTAGAGTTTGAAACCACCGACATAGACGGTAATCCCATTACCAGTGAGGAGATCTTTTCACAGCATGAGGTCACCATGGTAAATGTCTGGGCTACCTGGTGCTACTGGTGCGTTTACGAGCTTCCTGAGCTCAATGAGGTAAACAAGAGGCTGGCGGAGAAGGACTGCGCCATAGTGGGTCTTGTGGGTGACGGAACCGATGAGGACACCATAAAAGAGGCAAAGCAGCTGCTTAAGGAAAACGGGGATGAGTATCTTAATATCCTTCCCTGGGACGATGCCCTTACAGAAGATTTCCCGATGGATGCGGGCTGGCCGACAAGCTTCTTTGTTGACAGGGAAGGAAAGATCGTAAGCTATCCGGTTGTAGGCGCGTCGGTCGATACTTATGAGGAGGTTATCGATCAGATACTTAAGGACGGCAAGGCTGAGGTAAAGGCCGAGGATCAGTCACCGGTTACGGAAAATAACGTAGGCCAGTACAGGATATATGTATCGGATACCGACGGAAAGGGTGTAAGCGGCGCCATGATACAGTTCTGTGACGACACCACCTGCAGAATAGATACAACTGATGATACGGGACTGGCCGTGTTCAAGGTTGATAAAGGAGATTACAAGGTTCATGTCCTCAAGCAGCCCCAGGGTTATAAAGCGGACAGCAATGAGTATAAGATCCCGGATGAATACAGCGACCTGCATATCATTCTCGAGAAGGAGTAACTGTTCGGATACGAGGTAAAAGCATGGGAAAGAAAAGGGTCTTTATGATAATACAATCCCTGCTGTGCATCCTTTCGGCGATCATGCTGATGAGCGCGGCTATAGGCATATACACCGATGGTAAGCAGCGGAAAGCAGAGGATCCTACGGCATATATCTATACGAGGGAGGCGGCCATAAAGGCCGCCGCTCCCGGAGCTGCCGTTATGCTTCTGGGGCTCTGCCTTTCAATAGCGGGCTGGGCAATGGATATTCATGACGAAGACGCGGACAAGCCCGTTATGATCCCGGAATTTGCCGGCTGCATGAAGGAACAGCTAAAGGAAGGGACTGCCGGGGAGGAGAAAAACGATCCTTCCAAAAAGAACAGGCTTAACAGGATAAGGCTTGCAGTGTTCGTTGCCGCCGTTATCTGCATAATAGCAGGCATAGCAAACCACAACATGAGGGATATCCTTATTAAGGCCACAAATATCTGTACGGAGTGCATAGGACTTGGATAATATGAACAATACCGAAATGAGCTGGTGGGACAGACATCGGCCCACCAAACGGCGTATTATACAGCTTTACAGCGCTTTGCTTTATAACGCAAATCTTAAGGGCTTTGTAAGGGGCCGGATATATACCGGAAAGACAAAAGCCTTGTGTGTGCCCGGGTTTAACTGCTATTCCTGTCCCGGAGCGGTGGGGGCCTGTCCCCTGGGCTCTCTTCAGGCCTCGGTGGCGGCCGCCGGCAAGCATATCGGCTTCTATATCATCGGGATCATCCTTCTGTACGGGCTGATCGCGGGCCGTACGATCTGCGGGTGGTTCTGTCCTCTGGGGCTTATTCAGGAGCTGCTTAATAAGATTCCCACACCCAAGATAAAAAAGAGCAGGATAACAAGAGGCCTTTCATATCTTAAATATTTTATGCTGGCATGGTTTGCCTTCCTGATCCCTCTCTGGTACGGACTGAAACACAGCATGGCGGTGCCGGGCTTCTGTAAGTACATCTGCCCCGCAGGTACCTTCGAGGGGGCTATGGCCCTTCTTGCCAACAAAAACAACAGCGGCTTTTTCGGGATGTTAGGTATTCTGTTTACAAGAAAGTTCGTGATCATGCTTCTGATCGGGCTGGCGTGCGTATTCTGCTACCGTTCCTTCTGCCGTTTTCTCTGCCCTCTGGGGGCATTGTACGGGATGTTCTGCAAGCTTGCGGTCATCGGTGTCAAGGTCGACCTCGGAAGATGCAACGGCTGCGGGCTCTGTGTGAGCAAATGCAAGATGGACGTTAAGAGGGTTGGTGACCATGAATGTATCCACTGCGGACACTGCATAGATACCTGCGCTCAGGGCGCCCTTTCCTTAAAAGCGGGTAAGTTTACGCTGAAGGCTCCCCTGAAGGGCTGCGCGGATGATACCGAGCAGTCGGTACAAAAGCGCAAAAAGGTTGAAAAGTACGGGTGGACAATAGCTGTAATCGTGCTTGCTTTTGCGCTGCTTTGGTACAATGTTCTTTCCGGTCCGGACAAAAAGAAGGATGAGGCCGCGGATAAGGTCTCTGCAGCACAGACTGAAAGCGCTTCAGGAACCGCGCAGGCTCCTGAAACCACGGAGGCTGTCGAGGCATCGCAGGTTTCTGACGCAGTGGAAGAAGACGGGAGCAAAGCACAGGGTAACGCTTCCGGGACGGATGAAGGAGCTTCTGCAGAGTCTGACGCCCCGGAGACGACTGATATGAAGGATACAAACG
>DNAD01000239.1 GCA_003484785.1 Lachnospiraceae bacterium | reverse complement strand
TTTGCGTTGAGTACGGAGTGAGCTGTGTCTTCGACTCCGGTCTTCCGGGGGATCCGAAGTTCCATGAGAAGGTGTATAAACGCCTGAAGGCTCTTGATGAACAGGGAAAGCTGCCCGTGTATATTGACGGCAGCCTTGTGATCAATGCTGAGCGGGATGCAGTGGAGGGTCTTGAGGAGGTGAAGCGCTTCCATCGAGAGTACAATACGGAGCATTTAAAGGTTCATACCATGAAGATATTCATGGACGGTACCCAGAAGATCCATACAGCAGCTATGGTTACGCCATATGTGGATGTCAATACGACCGGAACTACTGCTTTTTCCACAGAGGGAATATGTGAGCTTCTGAAGAATCTCAATGAGGCAGGTCTGGATCTTCATCTTCATACCGTCGGTGAGCGTGCGTCACGAACGGTGCTTGATGGCTTTGAGATGGCCAAAAAGGAGCTGGGAGACAGCCTGCATGTGAGAGTTACCTGCGCGCATCTGGAGATTCAGGATGACGCAGATCTTGATCGTTTCGCGAAGCTTGGCGTTATCGCGAACTTCACACCGCACTGGCACGCCGGAGAGACAGATTTCAGTGCTACATGGCTCGGTGAGGAACGCTCCAGAAAGCAGTTCCGCTGCAGGACGATCTGGGACACCGGCGCTTTGGTGGCATGGTCAAGCGATAACATCACCTTCCAGGACTTTATGACATGGAATCCATATCTTGGTATGGAAGTCGGCATGACACGAAAGATCACCGAAAAGACCAGAAATTATGAATTCGCAAGATGTTCTACGGTATTCCCTCCGGAGAATGAAAGAATGAACATTGAACAAATGCTGTTGGGCTTTACGATCAACGGCGCAAAACAGCTTGGCATCGAAGACAGGAAGGGCTCGATTACTGCCGGAAAGGATGCGGACTATCTGGTATTCGATAAGGACCTGCTTACGGCAGAGCAGGAGGGCTTCAGCTACAACAAGCCGACGGATGTTTATTTTGCAGGCAATAAGGTAAACTGAATATTAGCGAAATAGGAGGACTTACTACATGAAGGCACAGACAATTATTCTCGGAAATGTTATCACAATGGATGAATTCAAGCCCTATGCTGAGGCGATAGCAGTGGCTGACGAAAAGATCATCTATGTCGGGAGCAGGGATGCCGCGATGAAGCTTAAGGATGGTAAGACCAGAGTTCTGGATTACGGAAGTAATTCTGTTTATCCGGGATTTCTGGAAGCGCATTGCCATCCCGGCTTCGGGGGAAATATCATGTTCGGCAGGGCGGATCTGAAGGAAGGTAAGACACCGGAGGATTACCTGGCGATCCTGAAGAAATATGTGGACGAGAATCAGGATAAACCTCATATAGTAGGTTCAGGCTGGGCTGATGATCTGTTGTATCAGCTTAATGCGAAACAGTTAGATGAGATATGTCCGGATAAGCCCATGATCAATCAAAGCTCCAGCGGTCACATGATGTGGATCAATACCAAAGCTATGGAGGCGTACGACATAAATGAAGAAGCAGTGGCACAGTGGGGAACGGAATGCATTCATGTAGATGAGAATGGCAAACCTAATGGCCTGCTTGCTGAAAAGCCCGCAATCGATCTTGTAAAGAGAGTCCAGCCGGAGCTTGACCAGGCCAAGAAGGAACTGCTGGGCTTCCAGCAGTACGCGTTTGCAAACGGGTATACGGGTGTATATGACGCCGGCTACCAGCTTCTGACCAAACATGACCCCCGTGCCTACAAGGAGCTTGACGATGAAGGCAAGCTGAAGATGTATTCCTTCTGCGGGAGCTTTGTGAATGACAATACCGATACTCCCGAAGAGGATATTGAAAGGATCGTTAAGGAGGCAGAGGAATTTAACGGAAAGCATGTCAGGGTGCTTGGAGCCAAGGTCTTCGCTGACGGCGTTGTCGAGGGTCATACTGCGTGGATGCTTGATGACTATGTGGATAAGCCGGGTTATAAGGGCGTAACAAGATTCGATGATCACGATAAGATGGTAAGGCTCCTCAAGGCGGCATCCGCGCACAATATGAACGTTCATATTCATTCGATCGGAGACGGAGCCACAAAGGCATGGATCGACGCCATCGCACAAGCGCAGAGCGAGACAGGGAATTTCGATATGAGAAACGCGCTGGCGCATTTGCAGGAAGTCACTCCGGAGGATGTTAAGAGGATGGGCGAATATAATGTTATGGCTGTATGCGGAATCATGTGGGCGATCAAGCATCCTGCCGGCTTTGCACAGGAGGTTGCCTATGTAGGCGAAGAAAAGTCCTATAATGCCTATCCGGTCAAGTCTATCATGGATGGAGGCGGTGTGGTCGCAAACCATTCAGACTATCCCGTGTCTCCCCTGTTCAGCGCGGTAGAGGCGTTCTGTCTGGGAGTATTGAAGAAGCTGCCTTCACAACCGGATGACTATATCAGAAATATCGATCAGGCGCTCAGCAGGTATGAGGCCCTGAAGACTCTTACAAGCAATGTTGCCTATATGTGGCATGAAGAGGACAGGATGGGGTCGATCAGCCTGGGCAAGCTTGCCAATTTCGTTGTTATGGACCGTGACTTTATGCATGATGATTTTGCGGATATTGAGAAGGCGGTCTGCATTGCGACAATAGTTGATGGGGATATTGTATACGAAGCCGATAAACCCGCAACATGACAAGTCTCCTGCCCGAGCGGGGAAATGCTGATTTAATCAGTTCATTAGTACACCGAAAAATAAATTTCTG
>DNAD01000223.1 GCA_003484785.1 Lachnospiraceae bacterium | reverse complement strand
CCGTAGCGTCCATAACCGGGCTTGTGGCCAAGGAAAACATCGTAGGCACCATGGGTATCCTTTACGGAAGCGGGGAGATGACGGCATGGCAGTCTCTGTCACTGGCCTTTACGGGAATAACCGGGTATTCCTTCCTCGTGTTTAACCTCCTCTGTGCGCCCTGCTTTGCAGCTATAGGAGCTATCAGACGGGAGATGAACAACGCGAAATGGACCTGGTTTGCCATCGGCTATCAATGTGGCTTTGCCTATGTGGTAGCGCTTATGATAAACCAGTTCGGAAACGCATTTACGGGCAATGTGAATGTGATCGGTCTTATATTCGCATTGGCAGCCCTTGCGGGCATCATATATATGCTCTTTATCAAAAAGTATAAAGAGGCTGAAAAACTTGCCGTTGCATAGACAGGAGGCTTGTTATGGCAGCATATCTGACGGAAAATATCGGAACGATCCTTATAACGATCCTGCTCGTCCTTATAGTTGCCGGGATCATTATTTCAATGATAAGGGATAAAAAAAGGGGAAAATCACTGTGCTCCGGGAACTGCTCACACTGCAGGATGTGCTCGGCAGCGGGAACGGGGCCGGGGCCGGAAAAAAAACATTGATATGGGATCAGGAAAATGCCGCGAAAGCGGCATTTTCCGTATAAAAAGCTTTATGTGATTTTGACGCCTCAACTACATTATGGTATGATATCGGGGTAAAAAGTGCCATGCGGTGAAAGCGTATGTGGCTTTTGCCCCAAACATCATTATAATATCTGTCATCGGAGGGACACAATCAGGTATGGTAAAGGTCAGGGCAGCATTGGCTCTTCTGATAAGCGCCGTGCTCTTAAGCGGGTGCGGAGACAGCCTCAGGGATAAAAATGAAGCATACAGAAGGCAGGACAGTGAGACTGTCGTTTTAGAGGAGCAGACAAAGGAAGAGCCGGTATCGGCGGACAGTGGCAATCCGACGCTTTATGAGATGGAGAAAGAGCTTTTGTCCGTACAGGACTCTCCTGAGGCGGAACCCGAAGACCGTGAAGAGAACGGCTCCGGTGCTCCGGAGGCGGAGCCTTTGGAGGAACCGAGGCAGGTCCTAGAAAAATACAATGAGCTTTTGTCGGTCGATCCGTATGTTGCCGGGTGGCTCAGGATCGACGATACCATGATGGACTATCCTGTGGTATATACGCCCGGAAGCCAGAATTTTTTCCTTCACAGAGCCATAGACGGCAGCGAGACCTCATCGGGGACCCTTTTTATCGCGGTCAACTGGTGGGAGGGGGCCCGTCAGACCCTGATATACGGTCATAACATGAAGGACGGGACTGCCTTCGGCTCTCTCCTTAAGTTTGCGGATGAGGCCTACGGCAGGAGCCATCACCTGATAAATTTTGATACTCTCTATGAGGAAAATGAATATGAGCTTTACGGGGTATTCTATTCACAGATAGCTGAGGATGAGATAGAAACGGAGGAGGACAGGGAACAGGCAGACAAGGCCATAGAGGAGAGCGGCATTGAAAAGAAGGCCGAGGAGGAGGGAACGGCGGTCACGGAGATAGAGCCGAAGGAGCTGACTCTTTTTGATCTGGATCTCAGCGCCGATTTCGGCGATGCCGACCTGTACCGCGCGGAAAAGGATGAGGACAACGGCAGGTTCAGATATTATTATTATACCGATCTGTCCGATCCGGCGGATTTTGATTATTTTGCCCGGAGCGTAAAGGAGAGATCCCTCTATGATATGGGGATAGAGGCAGAGCCCGGGGATCAGTTCCTGACGCTGTCTACCTGCAGCTATCAGGTCACCAACGGAAGGTTTGTGGTAGTGGGCATTAAAAAGAACAGAGAACAGTAGATAAGCGATGTGGTGAGTTTCGATGCGTATTCTTTTGGCGGAGGATGAAGCAGCTACGGCCAGGGCCCTTAAGCTGCTGCTGGAAAAAGCAAAATATTCGGTCGATATAGTGCATACGGGAACGGATGCCTGGGATTATATCGAGGCGGGCTCCTATGAGGTGGTGGTGCTCGATATAATGATGCCCGGAATGAGCGGACTTGAGGTCCTGTCAAAGATGAGAAGGGCGCAGATCAAAACACCCGTTCTTCTGCTTACCGCAAAGGCGGAGATCGAAGACAGGATAGAAGGGCTGAATGCCGGGGCGGATGACTATCTGCCCAAGCCCTTTGATACCGGCGAGCTGATCGCAAGGATAAAGGCCCTGGGGCGGCGGAGTGATAACTATTCGGATAATGAAAAAAGGGCCGGAAGCCTGATACTTGACGGGAACAGGTATGAAATGCGCGCAGGTGACAGGCATGTCACCCTTACCAATAAGGAATTCCAGCTTATGGAGCTTTTTGTACTCAATCCGGGCCATGTATTCTCAACCGAACATCTTATGGAAAAAATATGGGGGATGGATACTGATTCCGATATAGATGTGGTCTGGACCCACATAGGCTTTGTCCGTAAAAAGCTTAAGCTTATAGGGTCCGAAGCGCAGATAAGGACAATCAGAGGGGCGGGATATCTGCTGGAGGTCGACTCATGATAAAGCAGATGAGAAGGCGGTTCATCCTGGCCGCCATGGCAGCCTTTTTTGCGGTGATTCTGATGATCGCGGTGCTTGTCAATATCTTTAATTACATTTCCACTACGGATCGTCTGGATAAGACCCTTGAGGCGGTGCTTCGGTTCGAGGAGGGAAGCGATACGAGACCTTTTGATCCCGGACGGCCTCCGCGAGAGCGTTTCATGGGACTTGAGGATGTTGAGGCCAATTATATGACCCGTTTTTTCACCGTAAGCTTTGATGAAAACGGCGATGTCATATTTGCCTCCACAGACCACATAGCCGCGATAGACCGGGAGGAAGAGGTAAGATATGCCGGCGAGGTTCTTAAAAAGAACAGAAAGCGCGGATACATGGAGGCCTATCGCTATGCCGTGGATGAAAGGGATGGCACGACCACGGTAAGCTTTTTAAATGCGGTAAGGGAACAGCAGTTCATGCGCTCCCTCCTTCTGCTGACTCTGATAGTGTCCTTTATAAGCCTTGCCGTCACCTACGTTCTGGTATGGTTTCTTTCAAAAAGAGCCATGAGGCCCTTCGAGAGCAATATCAGACAGCAGAAGCAGTTTATCACGGATGCAGGCCACGAGCTCAAGACCCCCCTTACATCGATCTCCACAAGCGTTGACGTTATAAGGATGGAGCATGGGGACGATGAGTGGACGGATAATATAAAAAAACAGACGGCAAGGATGTCGACCCTTGTAGGCGAGCTGGTAACCCTTTCAAGGCTGGATGAGGATATGCCTCTTCCCTTAAAGGAGCAGTTTTCCTTAAGCGATGCGGCCCGGGAGACAGTTGAGGTTTATGAGCCCGAGATCAGGGCCTGCGGGAAAAAGCTGACCGTTGAGCTTGAAGAGAACGTCTTAATTTTCGGAGACAGGGAAGCGATCCGCAAGATGTTTTCCGTACTTCTGGATAACGCGGTGCGCTATTCGGATGAAAACGGGGAGATAAGGGTAAATGTCCGGAAAAAGAAAAACAGGGCCGTGGCAGAGGTGTTCAATACCTGTGATTATGAAAAGCCGCCGGATGTGGAGCGGCTCTTTGACCGCTTTTACAGACCGGATGAATCAAGGAGCACAAAAACGGGAGGCAACGGTGTGGGGCTGTCCATCGCAAGGGCGGTGGTGACGGCTCACGGTGGGAAGATATCGGCGATATGCCCCAGCGGCAAAACAATGACCATAAGGATAAGCTTTTGAGAAGACCGTAAAGGTCTTCTTTTTTTTTCTTCATTTCAGGTTCATTTCAGGTTGAGCATGTAAGGTATTAACCGTAAACGATAACGAAAGGAGATTCAGTATTGGAAGAGAAACATTACCGGCATGAGCTGAAATTTTCCATCTCTCATACGGATTATCTGGCAATGAGAAGCCGGTTAAGGTGCATCATGGCCGCCGATCCCCACGCATCAAAGGATGGAGTGTACCGCATAAGGAGCCTCTACTTTGACAACGATGAGGACAAGGCACTG
>DNAD01000060.1:6266-7496 GCA_003484785.1 Lachnospiraceae bacterium | reverse complement strand
TAAGAGGAGGAACATGGAAAACTTTTTGAACAAGCTGGAGAGGAAATTCGGAAAATACGCGATCTCCAATCTTTCCCTTTATATTATCATTGCCTACGTTATAGGTTATATACTTACTCTGACAGGATCGATAGAGTTTATATCCTTAAATCCCTACAAGATCCTTCACGGAGAGATCTGGAGGATCGTGACCTGGGTGATAGTGCCCCCCTCAACGCTTAACATCTTTACGATAATCATGCTGTTCTTTTATTATTCTCTGGGAACCTCCCTTGAACGTACCTGGGGAACCTTCAGATATAATGTATATATCTTTTCGGGGATGCTCTTTACGGTACTAGGGGCCTTTATCCTCTATGGTGCCTACAGCGCCGCGGGATATCCGGGAGAGGTTATAGGGATGTTCATTTCCAATGCCTTCAGCACCTACTATATCAACCTTTCCATCTTCCTGGCCTTTGCCGCGATCTATCCGAACATGCAGGTGCTCCTTTATTTCATTATCCCGGTCAAGATCAAGTGGATCGCCTGGCTGGACGCGGCAGTGCTCTTAATCAGCTTTTTTACCGGAAACATGGCCATCAAGGTTTCCATTATTGCTTCGCTCCTTAATTTCATCCTGTTCTTTCTGGGGACCATCAATGTTAAGAGATTTTCTCCGGGAGAGGTTCACAGGAGAGCGGAGTTTAAAAAACAGACAGAGCCTAAAAGAACCGGTTATACCACGGCCGACGGCAGGATAACCAAGCACAAATGCGCTATCTGCGGCAGGACCGAGCTTGACGGAGATAACCTCGAGTTTCGCTTCTGCTCGAAGTGCAACGGAAATTATGAATACTGCCAGGACCATTTGTTTACCCATAATCACAGGGTATAACGCACATAGCTGGCGCAGAAAGGACATATAAATATAATGAAGCTTGAAAATGTTAAAAATCTTAATACATATGAAGTGATCAACGAGAGGGAGTGCGCGGATCTTAACTCAAAGGGCATGCTCCTTAAGCATAAAAAATCGGGAGCCAGGGTATTCCTGCTTTCCAACGATGACGATAACAAGGTGTTCTATATAGGCTTCAGAACCCCTCCGGTGGACAATACCGGCCTTACCCATATTCTGGAGCATTCGGTGCTCTGCGGCTCGAAGAAATACCCGTTAAAGGATCCTTTTGTGGAGCTTGCGAAGGGGTCGCTCAATACCTTTTTAAATGCCATGACCTATCCGGATAA
>DNAD01000060.1:0-6132 GCA_003484785.1 Lachnospiraceae bacterium | reverse complement strand
AGGAAAAGATCTTCAGGCAGGAGGGGTGGCACTATGAGCTTGAGGATAAGGATGCCGATATCCAGATCAACGGTGTGGTCTACAACGAGATGAAGGGTGTATTCTCTTCACCTGACTCGGCTCTTGACAGGGAGATATTCAATACTCTGTTCCCGGATACTGCCTATGGCTTTGAATCGGGCGGAGATCCTTCCTGTATCCCCGAGCTGTCCTATGAGAGCTTTCTTAACTTTCATAAGAGCCTGTATCATCCCTCAAACAGCTATATCTATCTCTACGGAGACATGGATATGGCAGAAAAGCTGGATATCCTCGACAAAGAGTATCTTTCCTCCTTTGACAGCATTAAAGTGGATTCGGAGCTGAAGCTTCAGACTCCCTTCGAAAAGCCCATAAAGATCACCAAAAAGTACGGCATTACAAATGAAGAATCGGAGGAGAACGCTTCCTTCCTGAGCTATAATTTTGTTATTGATACCTGTCTGGATAAGGAGCTGTATGTAGCGTTTCAGATAATTGAGAATGCGCTGTTGGTGGCTCCCGGAGCCGTGCTGATGCAGACTCTTCTGGACGAGGGCCTGGGTACCGATATCCAGAGCATGTATGAAAACGGCATCCTTCAGCCTTATTTTTCCATAATCGCAAAGAATGCAAGGTCGGAGGACGCTGACAGGTTTACCCGGGTTATCAGGGATACCCTTAAGAAGGTGGTTAAGGAGGGGATCGACAAAAAGGCCCTGCGCGCTGCCATTAATTCCTTTGAGTTCCAGTACAGGGAGGCGGATTTCGGATCCTATCCCAAGGGGCTTGTATACGGGCTGAACGCCTTCGACTCCTGGCTTTATGATGATGAGGATCCTTACAGGCATATCCTTGCCAACGAAACCTACGCACTCATGAGGAAAAAGGCGGATACAGGCTACTTTGAAGAGCTTATAGAAAAATACCTGCTTAATAACGATCATTCCTCCGTGGTCATCCTTGAGCCTGAGAAAGGCCTCACCGCGAAAAACGATGAGAAGCTTAAGGATAAGCTCAGAAGCTACAAGGAGTCACTGACTCCGGAGGAGATAGAAAAGCTTATCGCCGATACAGAGGCTCTCAGGGCCTATCAGGAGGAGGAAGACAGTGAGGAAGCAGTAAACTCGATCCCGCTGCTTAAGATCTCCGATATCAAAAAGGAAGCCAGACCCTTTACCTATAAGGAGGATCGGATCGACGAAGTCAGGCTGCTTACGCATGATATCTTTACTAACGGGATAGGGTATCTCACCCTGAGCTTTGCGACTGACAAGCTGGGTACCGATGATATAAAATATCTGGGCATGCTCAAGAACGTTCTTGGCATGGTGAATACCGAAAATTTCACATATAATCAGCTGTTTAACGAGATAAACGAGAATTCCGGAGGGATCAGACCCGGGATCTCGGTCTACTATGATGCAGCCGACCCGGAAAAGTTTGACAGCAGATTCGAGTTCAGCGCCAAGGTTTTCTCTGACCGGCTGGATTTTGCCTTTAAGATGATCAGGGAGATCCTGACAACCTCGGTCCTTACGGATGAAAAGAGGCTTAAGGAGATAGTCGGGATGCTCAAATCCAGGCTTCAGGAGCAGCTTCTTTCAAGCGGCCATCAGACCGCGGCTCTGAGGGCAAGGGCGCATTTCTCCAAAAGCTCAAGGCTGTCCGACATGCTCTCCGGGATCGATTTTTACCGCTATATCGAAAAGCTTGATAAGGATTTCGATAAGGAGAAGACCGGTCTTATTGAGGGAATGAAGCGCTGTATGAACAAGGTGTTCAGGAAGGAAAATCTCTTTGCCGACTACATAGAGACCGGAGCCGAAAACTCGGATTTCAAGAGCCTTGTGAAGGATTTCTGCGGATGTCTGTATGACGGGGAATATGAGAGGACACAGCTTAAATTTTTGCCTCTTGAAAAGCGGGAGGGCTATAAGAGCGCTTCCAAGGTTCAGTATGTTGCCTCTGCGGGGGATTTCAGAAAGGCAGGCTTTTTGTATACCGGCGCTCTGAGAGTGCTGAAGGTGATCCTCGGCTACGATTATCTGTGGAACAATGTAAGAGTCAAGGGCGGTGCCTATGGCTGCATGAGCGCCTTTATGAGGACGGGAGGCATGTTCTTTGTTTCCTACAGGGATCCCAATCTTGAACGGACTCTTGACATATTTAAGGATGCGGCCTCCTTTGTGGAGAACTATGATCCCGATGAGAGGGATCTTACAAAGAATATCATCGGAGCCATAGCGGCTCTGGACGCGCCTCTTTCACCCTCTGCCGAAGGCGCCAGGGCCATGAGTATTTATCTTTCCGGGGATTCCTATGAATTTATCCAGAAGGAGAGGGATGAGGTGCTTAATTGCACCGGGGAGGATATAAGAAAGCTTGCCCCCTATGTAAAGGAGATAACCGCGCAGGACAATATCTGCGTTATAGGCGGTGAAGTTCAGGTTGAGGAAGCAGCCAGCCTCTTCGACAGAATTGAAAATTTGTACACAGAGTAGAAGGATCGGTTCAGGCCAAAGCTTGAACCTGAGCGCACGATCTGCAGGCAGATCGGCACATTGGAGGTGTCATATGAATAAAAGAGTATTTCTTCCTTTTTTGCTGAGTTTTTCACTGACGGCGGCCTGCCTTACGGGCTGCGGTTCCTCGAATTCGGATTCTGCCAAAGACTATGCCAGGAACGATGGAGCAGTTGAAGCAGCCGGGGCTTATGAGGAAGCCTATTACGATGACAGCTATGATTTTGAAGAGCCTGTTGAGGAGGAGTATAGCGGGGAGGCAGGTGTCGCCGCCTCCAAGGGTGTTCTGACCGACGATCCCGGGGCAGAAGCCGAGCTCGAGGGCGCTCTTGATGACAGAAAGCTCATCAAGACCGTCAATATGGATGTCGAGACCGAAAACTTTGATGAGCTGGTGGACAAGGTTCTAAACAGGATAAACAGCCTTGGGGGTTATCCCGAGAATACCAGTATCAACGGTGACAATTACGGATCGACGACAAAAAGATACGCCTATATCACCGCCAGGATACCGGCCGATAAGATGGATGTCTTTGTTGAGGAGATCTCCGGGGATTCAAACGTTCTTTCCCGTAATGAGTCCATAGATGACGTTACCCTTAACTACGTCGATATGGAGGCAAAGAAGAAATCCCTCCAGACCGAGTATGAGAGGCTTAACAAGCTTATTGAGACCGCGGATGACCTGGAGACCCTTATCCTGCTCGAGGAAAGGCTTGCGGAGGTGAGATATGAGCTTGAGTCCTATGAGTCGAGACTGCGTACCATGGATAACCAGGTACGGTATTCAACCGTAAATATCGGTATCCATGAGGTAGTAAAATATACCCCGACCCCTACTCATGAGGAATCCCTGCTTGAGAGAATGGGTAACAGCTTTGCAAACAGCTGCAGCGCCATGGTCGAAGGGCTTCAGGAGCTGCTGGTGATATTCGTGGCCTTACTTCCCTTCCTTCTGCTGATGGCAGTGGTGGCCCTGATAATATTGCTGATCATAAGGGTTATCCTCAAAAAGAGCCGGGAGAAGGCGGAAAAGAAGAGAAGGGAAAAGCCCGTGGGATATGATCCCATGACAGGAAAGCCGATCATGAAGGAGGGTGCTTCAAAAGAGAGCAAAAAGTCTGACAGCGCTGTTTCGGAGGCCCGCAAAACGGAGGCTTCGGATAAAAAAGGATGAATACGGAAAAAAAAGCGGGCTTCATAGCCATCATAGGCCGTCCGAATGTGGGCAAGTCTACCCTTATGAACAGGCTGATAGGACAGAAGATAGCGATAACCTCAAACAAGCCCCAGACCACGAGGAACAGGATACAGACCGTCTACACCTGTGATGAGGGGCAGATCGTATTTCTGGATACACCGGGTATTCACAGGGCGAAGAACAAGCTCGGTGAATACATGGTAAGGGTCGCAAAGTCTACCTTAAACGATGCCGATGCGGTAATGTGGATCGTGGAGGCATCGACCTACATCGGAAAGACCGATCAGGAGATAGGAAGGAGCTTGAAGGATATAAAGGTTCCGGTGATCCTTGTTATCAACAAGACCGATACCGTGAAGAAGGAAGAGGTGCTTCAGGTCATAGATGCCTACAGGAATATCTGTGATCTTTCCGATATAGTTCCGGTCTCCGCCATTAAGGGGGACAATCTTGACGAGCTTGTTAAGGTGGCCTTTAAGTACCTTCCCCTGTCCGAACCCTTCTACGATGAGGATACGGTTACAGACCAGCCCGTAAGGCAGATAACCGCAGAGATCATCAGGGAAAAGGCTCTGAAATGCCTGGATGAGGAGATTCCCCACGGCATAGCGGTCACCATAGATAGTATGGAGTATAAGGAGAACATAGTAAACATCGAAGCCGTCATCATCTGCGAGAAGGACTCTCATAAAGCCATAATAATAGGAAAGAAGGGCAGCATGCTCAAAAAGATAGGAAGCGCCGCCAGATATGAGATAGAAAGGCTGGTTGAAAAAAAGGTCTATCTAAGGCTCTGGGTAAAGATAAGGAAGGACTGGCGGGATTCCGATATATTACTGAAGAACTACGGCTACAGAGAGGTATAGGAAGAGTATTGCGTGATAATATCCTGCTTACCGGGATGATCCTTCAGACCTCGCCGGTTAATGATTATGACAGGCGCCTTGTGGTGCTTACAAAAGAGAGAGGGAAGGTTACGATCTTTGCAAGGGGGGCAAGAAGGCAGAATTCAAAGCTCACCGCCGCGGCCAACCCCTTCTGCTTCGGGGTCTTTAAGGTTTATGAGGGTAAGAGCGCCTATAACCTTATTGACGTTGAGGTCCGGTATTATTTTGAGGAGCTGAGGTCCAATGTTGAAGGTGCGTATCTGGGAATGTATTTTCTGGAATACGCAGCCTGGTATTCCCGGGAAAACAATGATGAGCTGGAGCTTTTAAAGCTTCTGTTCCAGTCTGTGAGGGCAATAGTCAAGGGCACGATAGACTACCGGCTCATACGGCGTATTTTTGAGATCAAGATCCTTGCGGTAAACGGGGAGTTTCCCGGGCTTTCGGATAATGAAGCATGCCTTGAGGCCACAAGATATACCGTAAACTTTATCGTTAATACCCCGGTTGAAAAGCTGTATACCTTCAAGGTCTCCGATGCGGTGCTTAAGGAGCTTTCAGTGCTTTGTGAAAGATGTGGTAAAAGAAATTCGGATCACAGGTTTAAGTCACTGGAAACGCTTGATTCGCTATTTATAAAGATATGAATGAGAAAAGAAAAGAGTTATTGACGGGCAGAGCGCGGTTTTTATGGATCTGTCTGGTTATGACGGCGCTGCTTCTGATGCCCGGCTGCGGGAAGAAGAATGAGTATAACGAGACCTCCATCAGGATACTTAAAAAAGGCCGGATCGAGAATGAAATAATAGAGAGCTTCGGAATGAATTATTACGATGCCGGAGAGCTTCGTAAGATGCTTGAGGAGACGGTGCAGGAATATAACGCGGGAACCGGGGAAAAGGACAGGGTTGTCCTTAAGGAGGTAAAGGTAGAGAAGGAAACCGCCGATGTTGTTCTTGAGTTTCAATCCTTCTCCGACTATGCGGCATTTAATAAGGTCGATTTTTTCTGCGGAAAGATCTCGGAGGCGATCCTTGCGGGGTTTGATATGAGAGTCAACCTGATATCGCCTGACGGAAAACGGGCCGGGGAAGAGGAGCTTAAGAGCATGACCGATAAGAGTATCGTTATCCTTTCAGAGCCTGTAATGGTGGAACCGCTTCAGGACATAGAATATGTTTCCGCAAATGTGGAATATCTGGATGAGAGGCACGCCAGGGTATCCGGAGACTCGGAGGGGCTGGCATATATCGTTCTTAAAAAATAGTTATGGCGGCACGGAGTGCTTTTAACCCTGACTTCATAGTTATCAGTATAATATATTTTTATGAGGAGAAGAAAAGATGGAAAAAACATTGGAAAAGATCGTTGCACTTGCGAAATCCAGAGGGTTTGTGTATCCCGGCTCGGAGATCTACGGAGGTCTTGCGAATACCTGGGATTACGGAAACCTGGGGGTAGAGCTTAAGAACAATGTGAAAAAAGCCTGGTGGCTTAAGTT
>DNAD01000198.1 GCA_003484785.1 Lachnospiraceae bacterium | reverse complement strand
CCAAAAGGCTGTGAATAGTAACCGCTTAGGCTCATTAATATTTTATATCATAATAATTCGGTGCTTCATAGTTTCCCATCTGTGAAGCAAGCTCCGGATCGTACTCCGGAAGGGTGGGAGCCGGCCCCATGGCGCTCAGATCCTGCTCCATTCCCATATAGCCCTGTTCTTTAACAGGCTGTTGATAGACAGGCTCGGGAGCTGCCTGATCCGTATTCAAAGGAGCATCATCATAACTGCCCTGATCCTGCCGGTTGTCCTGATCCTCTTCGGTATCCGGCGATTTTTTCCCGAACAGCCCTGAGAAGAAGGATTTTCTCTTTGCTTTCTTGCCTTTTTTACCCGCAGCGCCTTCCGCTTTCTGTCCTTCGCCGTCTGAACTCTCTTTCGAAAGCTCCCTGCTTATATACTCGTTCGTAAAGGCATTTCTGTAGGCAAGTACCTCGTTTATGGGCATCTCCTGTGTGGCCCCGTTAACGTCATAATTATTCACGGAATTATAGAGCTGGGCGTAGGCGGCGGAGTCATCCTCATACATATCCTCGGAGTAGAGGTTCCCCATATCCATAAACATCTGCTCGGTTCCGTTCATGTAAACCCCGTCCGCGTTATCTCCGAAAGGATAATACTGTTCTCCGGAGCCATAGGACTGCATATCGCCATCCTGATATGCATACATGCCCTCCTGCCCGTCCTGCATGCTGTTCCCGTCATTAACGGGCTGTACGGGGCCTGCCTGCATATTCTGCATAAAGGGATCGTTCTGCGGTCCCTGCATTCCCTGATAGACATCCTCCTGAATGGGCATCCCGCCTTCTGCGGCAGGGCCTCCTTCCATGCCAATCCCCAGATCCTCAAAGGCCTCTTCCATCCTCTTTGAATAAAGAGCGCTCAGATCGATCATATCCGAATCACTGTCTTCGTTCTCCATGGAGGTCAGACCCGTACCGAATCCGGCAGCGGCCTCCGGGGCCGGATCAAACACTTCCGCAGGCTTATCCTGAGCGTTCGAAATCTCCTTTACCGCCTCATCCGCGGTTACGGCCTCAGCAGCTGTCTTTTCCACTGCCTCGCCCATGGCCTTAAGTTCCTCTGTCTCAGCTACAGATGTCTCCTGTTCAACCTTCTGCGGGCTCTCCTGTATATTCTCCTGTGCAGTCTCTGCTGCAGGCTGCGCAGCTTTGTTTTCCTCCAAAGCAGCGATCTGCTCCGGCTGTTTCTTATCCTCTGCGGCCGCGGCCTGCTTCTGCTCTGTCTTTTCTTCCTTAACCTTTGTGTCTTCCTTCTTTACGGGCTCGGCTTTCTTTACAGGCTCAGGCTTCTTCTCCTCCTTGGGAGGTATGGGCACACCGAATATGGAGGTATCCCTTCTTGCCAGCCTTTCCTCAAAGGAAAGCTCTGCGGCGCTTTTAGCCTGCTTCTGGGACGAGGCCTTGTTTAACTGCCTTGCCAGCTGGCTCAGTGAGGAAGACCTGCCCTCCGCGGACCTGCTCTCCTTCTCCGGTTTCTTTTCACTCATACTGTCGAGGACGATACGGGAACGGTTCTCTGTTTCACTGAGGGGTTTGATGAAGGTATTGCGCCTCATTCCGGGCTTGTAGAGATGATCTCTTAACATAATGAGATATCTGGAAAACTCCTCGTTCATCTCATCAAGATCCGGTTCCCTGCTCTCCCTGAACCCATCCCTTATGAAGCCCTCGGACATCCAGTTTATCATATTGATGACGCGGTTTATGTCCACAAAATCATCGAATCTGGACATATCCGCCTGTGCGTAGATAGAGCCGTAGGTATCCTTTAAAACATCCCTGTCCTCTCCTATCACGTCAAGGGCGTCGGGATGCTCCTCATACTTAACGCTGTTCAAAAACTGCTGCATGTAAGGGTAATTTCTCATCACCCTGGTCTTGACTCCCTCGATGGTCCTCTGGATCTCGAAAAAGTCACGCTCTGTCTTTCTGACTGACTGGGTTAACTCAAGCATCATATACTTTACGCTGTAATCGTATATGAATTCGTAGGCACCCTTTTTCGATTCAAAATAGTGAAATAACAGACCCTTTGATATTCCGGCCGTTTTGACAATGACATCGGTGCTGGCCTTTTTATACCCGTTTTCGGCAAACACCTTAAGGCAGGCGTTTATGATAGCGTCCTGCTTCTCTTTTTTTACATCAAAAAACTTCGGATTCATCCCATTTCCCCCAAGAAATACAACGCATTTTGGCAGTCAAAATAATGACGACCCCATGTCCTTATTCTGACTATACCAGTCAAATAATAGCACAGTTAACATAACCCGTCAATCGAAAGATTGTAAGGACTGTTCATAAACGCATTTACAGTAAACGCCATCAGGCAAAACCTGATGGCGTTTACTGTAATGTTCAGTGCTTAAAATGCCTCATTCCCGTGAATACCATTGCGATGCCGTACTCGTCGGCCTTGTCGATGGATTCCTGATCACGTATGGAGCCGCCGGGCTGGATTATGGCGGTGATGCCTGCTTCGTGGGCCGCCTCAACCGTATCGGAAAACGGGAAGAAGGCATCCGAGGCAAGCACGGCTCCCTCAAGCACATCTCCTCCGATAAGCTCTCTTGCGTGATCAATGCACTGTTTAGCGGCCCATACCCTGTTGACCTGACCGGGGCCTATGCCCACGGAACGGGTATCCTTGACCACCACTATGCCGTTTGATTTTGTAAACTTGACTATCTTCATTCCGAAGCGCATGTCCTCAAGCTCCTTCTCTGTAGGCTTAACCTTCGTCACCACCTTAAGCTCCGCCTCGTCATACAGCTCGGAATCTATGGTCTGAACTATAATGCCACCGTTGACCTTCTTAATATCATAAGCATCCTTCGGCTGGGGCTCTGAAATATCTTCGAGCCTTAAGATCCTTAAATTCTTCTTTTCCTTAAGAAGCTCCAGAGCATCCCCGTCGTAGGCCGGCGCCACCAGCACTTCAAGGAATACGGGCTTTATCGCCTCCGCAAGCGTAAGGCTGACCTTCCTGTTCACCACAAGGATGCCTCCGTAGATCGAGACCTTGTCCGCGCTGAAGGCCTTTTCCCAGGCCTTAAGTATTGCTTCCTCCTCCGTAGGGGCGCAGTCAACCACACAGTCTCCTTCAGCCACCCTTACCGAGCCCACACCGCAGGGGTTTCCGTGTTTGCAGGCCACCACTGTGGGATCCGTAAATTCCTTAAGAAGCTCCAGTGCGCCGTTGGTATCGTTTATATTGTTAAAGGAAAGCTCCTTTCCGTTTAACTGAACGGCATCCACGATAGAGCCCTTCTTTTTGCCTATCTCCCTGTAGAAGGCCGCCTTCTGATGAGGGTTCTCCCCATAGCGCATCTCCTGCAGCTTATCATAGGTAAGGGTAAGGGTCTCGGGAAAGGCCTCATCTTTCCTCTCCTTTTTAAGATAATCCGCGATCATCGCATCGTAGGAGGCGGTATGCATAAATACCTTCTGCATCAGATAAAACTTCGTATCAAGGCTTACCTCCCCGTTTTCGCGAAGTTCACCGATCACCTTCTCATAGTCGGCCGGATCCGTGATCACGGTAACGTCCTGATAGTTCTTTGCGGCGGCCCGAAGCATGGAGGGCCCGCCGATATCTATGTTCTCCACCGCCTCTTCCCGCGTTACCCCATCCTTTAATATGGTCTCCTTAAAGGGATAGAGATTAACGATCACAAGGTCGATGGTATCTATTCCAAGCTCCTTAAGCTGCTTCATATGCTTAAGATTGTTCCTGATGGCCAGTATTCCCGCATGGACCCTGGGATGCAGGGTCTTTACCCTGCCGTCAAGGCACTCCGGAAAGCCGGTGAGGTCCGAGATCTCCGTAACCTCCACGCCCTCGCTCTTTAACTTTTTAAAGGTTCCCCCCGTGGAAATTATATCCGCGCCGAGAGCTATAAGATCCCTTGCAAGCTCCACTATCCCTGTTTTGTCCGATACGCTTATCAATGCCTTCATTGTACATATTCTCCTTCTTTGTCTGACATATCATTTTTAT
>DNAD01000126.1 GCA_003484785.1 Lachnospiraceae bacterium | reverse complement strand
TCATGGGAAGCATAACAGAGTTATTTTTTGAACAGGCAAAAAAGAGACCGGATAAGACGGCGATATGGTGCGACGGAAGGGAAATGACCTATAAAGAGCTTTCGGAGCTGGTGTGCAGATATGCCGGTTACCTGAAGGACAGGGGTGTGGAAAGACAGGATATCATCGGAATCCCGATGAACAACAGTATAGAGTCTGCCGCCCTGATGCTGTCCGCTGCCGCCATCGGCGCAGGGCTTGCGCCTATCAATCCCACCCTCCCGGTGGAGGCCATCAAAACCGCTTTTGAGGCTGCGCAGGTAAAACACGTTATCGCAAGGAAGTCCTTCTGGAAGAAATATGTTCCCGGGGCCGAAATGTCAGGAGGCCTTAAGCTCTGCCTGGACGGAGAAGCAAAGGGGTGCGATCCCTTCAGCGAGGTTTTGAAGCACGAGCCCGTAATGCCCGATATGAGCGGGGTCACCGGAGACGAGACCTGGATACTTACCATGACCTCGGGCTCCACAGGGGTGCCCAAGCCCATAGAACTGACTCAGAATAACAAAAGAAAGCGGATAGATGCTCATGTAAAGCTCTATGACATAACGGAGGATGACAGGGTACTTGCAGCCACCCCTCTCTACCATTCCCTGGCGGAGCGTCTGGTGATGCTTCCTTTGGTAACAGGGGCGACCTCGATCCTGCTTCCAAGGTTTACGGCAAACATGTGGCTTCAGTGTGTAAGCGACAATAAGGTGACCTTTACCATAGCCGTATCCGCCCAGCTCGGACAGATAGCACAGTTGCTTTCAAGCCCCTTCGCCCCGGATATCACAAGCTTCCGTTCGGTAGTCTCCTCCTCGGCGCTTCTGGAGCCTCATGTAAGGAGTGAGCTTATCAGCAAGCTTCAGTGTGACTTTCATGAGATGTACGGAACCAGCGAGGTGTCAACCGCCACCAGCATCAACTTCCGCGAAGCACAGCATAAACAGCAGTCGGTGGGAAAGGCGATCCCTCAGGCAGAGATAAAGATCATCGACGATGAGGGAAATGCTCTTGCAGCCGGAGAAGCCGGGGAGATAGCCGTAAAGAGCGAGCTGGTCTTTAACGGGTATTACAAACAAAAGGAAATGACAGAAGAGGCCTTTACCCCGGACGGCTTTTTCAAGACCGGTGATCTGGGGAGGCTCGATGAGGAAGGATACCTTTATTTCTGCGGAAGGAAGAAGGAGCTTATCATAACCGGGGGGATCAATGTGTACCCTTATGATGTGGAGCAGGCCGTGTCTAAGGCAGAGGGCGTAAAAGAGTGCGCCGCGTTTTCCTACCCGGATGACAGGCTGGGGGAAGTGGTGGCTCTGGCTGTTGTGACAGACAAGGATGCCCGGATAAGCGAAAGAGACATTAAGGTGCTCTGCGCAAAAAAGCTTGCGGACTTCCAGCAGCCCCATTATGTTTTCCTCCTTGAGGAGCTGCCGAAGAACCCCATGGGGAAATTAGTCAGGAACAAGATATTCGAAACTGTCAGATCTGCGGAAAAACTGATCAGACCGGAATAAGGAACTGTTGCAAAATAACATGCACATTTGCGTAGGATTTTTGTTCGAGAGTGCTGATGAAAAATCTTAGGCGTAGCGGGCTACGCCGGCGATTTTTCGTCAGTACTATCGGGCAAAAAGACAAGCAAAGGTGTATAAGTTATTTTTCAACAGTTCCTAAGGTAAATCAAATATATAAGAGGCACAGGTGCATTATGAAAGAAAAAAGGGATGAGATAAAGGAATTTGTTCTGGACTGTATTCAGAATGAATACGATCTTCCGGCAGGTGCCGATACCGACAGCTTTAATTTTATAGAGGGCGGCTACATCGATTCCGTCGGGATGGTGAGCTTTGTTATGGAGCTGGAGGATGAATTCGGCATAACCTTTGACGACAGTGAGCTTACCTCGCCCGAGTTCGGGGTTGTGGGAAGCCTGGTTGAAATGATCGAAAAAAAGATCGGGGAAAAATAATGTACGGGCTGGAGCTTGCGGGCCTTGAGGCCGGTAAACGAAAAACTGAATTTAAGGTAAGGGACATAACCGTCGGGAAGGATTTTCTGGTCATCGCGGGACCCTGCAGCGTGGAATCCAAAGAGCAGGTGATGAAGGCCGCGCAGATCGTTAAGGAGGCCGGGGCGAATATGCTTCGGGGCGGTGCTTACAAGCCCAGAACCTCACCTTATTCCTTTCAGGGCCTCGGAAGAGTGGGCCTTCAATACCTTAAAGAGGCGGGAGATCGTTTCGGCCTTCCCATTATCACGGAGGTCACGGACACCAGAGATGTGTTTCTGATCAGTGAATTCGCGGATGTGCTCCAGATCGGCGCGAGAAATATGCAGAACTATTCCCTTCTTGTGGAGGTGGGCAGATGCCCCCGCCCGGTGCTTTTAAAGAGAGGGATGAACGCCACCATAGAGGAGTGGCTTAACTGTGCCGAGTACATCATGAAGGAAGGAAACAGCAGGGTTATCCTTTGTGAGAGGGGGATAAGGACCATAGAGACCTATACCAGGAACACTCTTGACTTAAGCGCGGTAACCTCCCTGAAGGAGCTTACCCATCTTCCGGTGGTGGTGGACCCTTCACATGCGACCGGCAGGGCGGAAATGATAGAGCCCATGTCCTTAAGCGCGGTGATGGCAGGCTGTGACGGCCTTGAGATAGAGGTACATCCAAAGCCTGAGGAGGCGCTGAGCGACAGTGCCCAGCAGTTAAATGAAGAACAGTTTAAGTCCATGATGCTAAAGGTCAGAAAAACGCTTGAATTCAGGGAGAGCCTATATGAATAAAAACGGTGAGATCTGCATAGGAATGGCGGGGGCCGGACGGGCCACGGAGCTACATATGAACGCTCTCAGAAGATATACGGGAGTTCCGGTATGCCCTAAGCACATCATAGCAAGACGTCCCGAACAGGTCAATATGATGAAGGACAGATATGATTTTAAGAATGCCTCCCTTGACTTTGAGGATCTTTTAAGAGACGAAGAGATAGATGTCATAGACATATGCACACCTCCCTATGTGCATGAGGAAATGATCGTAAAGGCGATGAAGGCGGGAAAGCATGTGATATGCGAAAAGCCCTTAAGCGGATATTTCGGCAGAGAGGGAGATAAGGAGCCCATCGGCCTTAACGTAAAAAAGGAAAAGATGTATTACGAGCTGCTTGAGGAGATGGACAGGCTCTCAGAGGTCGTAAAGAGCTCGGGACGGAAGTTTATGTATGCGGAAAACTTCGTATACGCTCCCGCGGTAACGAAGGCAGCCGAGATCATAAGCAAGAAGAAGAGCAGGATACTGTACGCCAAGGGGGAGGAGAGCCTTAAAGGTTCCAGCTCTCCGGTGGCGGGAGAATGGAATAAGACCGGAGGGGGAACCTTCATAAGGACAGGAGCCCACCCCCTGGCCGCTATCCTGTGGCTTAAACGTATGGAAGCAAAGGCAAGGGGAACACAGATAAAGGTCAGATCTCTTCTGGCGGATATGGGAAGGATCACTCCGAACCTTACCGAATATGAGCACAGACACATAGCGGCAAGGCCCAATGACGTGGAGGACAGCGGAACGGTGGTGATCAACTTTACGGACGGGACCAAGGCCCTGATAATAGCCACCGATGTGCTCCTGGGCGGGAGCAAAAACTATATCGAGCTTTACTGCAATGACGCGGCCATCACCTGTACCCTGACCCTCAACAACATGATGAGCACCTATTTTCTCGATGAGGAGAGGCTGGAGGATGTCTATCTTTCGGAAATGCTTCCTTCCAAAACGGGCTGGAACAATCTGGCTCTCGAGGATGAGATCATAAGGGGCTATACCGATGAAATGCGTGACTTTATGGAGTCGATATACTATGACAGGGAGCCGAAGTCGGGCTTCGGGCTGGCCTATGATGTTGCAAGGATAATATATGCGTCGTACTATTCGGCGGAGAAGGAAAGCTGGGTGGAGCTGTAATAGTAAGAACGGCCCAATCTGAGGATTGAGCCGAAGCGCACGATCTGCAGAGCAAAGGAGCGGATGATAATGAAAAAAATGTCGGAGCATTTAAACGAGATCACAAGACCGTCGGAGTCGGTTTTTTCCGCCCGTCCTCCTTTGCCCGAAAAGCTGTCCCTGGAATTAAATAACACATGCAACCTAAACTGCGAATTCTGCCCCTTTCACAGCCCACATCTGCCCGAGCACTATAAGATGAAGCTCAGTCACATGGATCCGGAAATGGCGAAGGATATACTGAAGCGGGCTTCGGAGCTGGGAATAGGAAGAAAGGAGCTGGGGCTGTTTGCCACCGGGGAGATCCTCTTATACGAGGGCTTTGGAGAGATAATCGGATATGCCAAAGAACTGGGGACTTTTCCCTATATCTATCTGACTACCAACGGTGTCCTTGCTGACAGGGATAAGATCGAAGAGGCGGTGTCTGCGGGAGTGGACAGCATAAGATTTTCCATAAACGCGGGAAACAGAGAGGACTATCTTAAGCTTCACGGGAAGGACAGGTTTGACACTGTGATCGAAAACCTGAAGAACACCTCCGGATACCTTAAGAGCCTGGGAAGAAACATCAATCTTTCGGTATCCTGCGTCGTTACAAAAAGGACTGAGGCAGAAAAGGACAATATAAGATCGCTGCTTTCGGAATACGTGGATGATATCGTATTTATGAACGTGGGATTTCTTGAGGATATAAGCAGCGAGGTAAAAAAGGAATACGCCGTAACGGGAGATGAAGCGGAGAAGGTTATCGGCGATGAGTATATCTGCGGATATATTTTTAACACCATGTTCATAGACAGCAACGGGATAGTAAGGCTCTGCTGTTCATCGGGGAAGGCCCTGGTTCCGATGGCGGATCTTAATAAGGATCCCGATCTTGAAAGGGCATGGTATGATCCCGTATTCTGCGGGTTCAGGGAGAGGTTGCTTACCGGCAGGACAAAGGGAACGGTGTGTGAAAAGTGTAT
>DNAD01000271.1 GCA_003484785.1 Lachnospiraceae bacterium | reverse complement strand
CGTCATGGTTTCCGTTTCGTTGAGAGCTGCCGCAGAGGGCGCTTTCCCGTCGGCGATCCCGACTGCCATCGAAGTTACCAGCCCGTCCTCGTTAAGGGGAAAAGAAATGTCTCTCAGCTGTCCAAGGCCCTTAAGGCTTTCAGAGGTAAGAGGGATACCCTGCTCGATAAGCCATCTTGCATTGTCCATGGTCTCCCTGTCCGGCTTATAGCCCGCTTCCTTTACGATCTTTTCCGCCTGATCCTTTATCCGGTCCCATTCCAGGGTATCGGCCTTTTTCTGAAAGTACCCGCCGTTGTCCTGATAATAGCCCTTAAGCTGCCTTCCCTGATTGTTCCCCGAGGAATACTCCGCCTTATACAGGTTGTCTGCCGAAGGCTCCAGCCGGTTTGTGACCATGTACTTTACCGCATTCTCACTGAGGGGCTTTATCCCCTCTGCCTTATTCATGGCCGAAACCATGTTTTGGGCGTTTTCCCCGTTTACCGGAAGGTCGTTTTCCTTAAGGGCTTTGGCGATCTTATCCGCAAGAGCCTTGCTTCCGGCGATCTCCGAAAGCTCCTCATCGGAAAGGTCGTCATTGTAGCCCTCTATGATCGTTCCGGCCTCGGCGAGCTTTGCTTTCAGCTTATCTAAAGAGGTGACCTGCTCCTCTACGCTCATGTCCGACATGGAATAGCCGTTTTTTGCAAACTCGGCATAGTCCTCCCTGGACATGGTGTTTGACATTACCGTCATCATGTCCTTCTGAAGCGCTGCGTTCGTGCTTCCCACCTCCGCCATAAGCTCCTCGGCGGATTTAAGCTCCGACTGCATCCCGTATGCCGCGTTTTCGGGGCCCATCCCGCCTATATCCAGCATAAAGCCCGCGTTTTCCACGGCTCTTTTATTCTGTATTTCCTTCCTGTTCAGATCGTTATGGCTGTTAAAGCTTAAGGAATCCCTTTCAAGACTCTGATTTATGTTTGCGGAATTAAGCTCTACCTTCATGAACTGCTCCTTAATCGATATATACAAAAAATGACTGTGATTGCCTTTGTTCATTATTTCGGCTTCACAGTCATTTTTCTTAACAAATATTTTGGCAGACGCCTCATAAAACGGCGGGCTCTATTCCTTTACCGTCCCCGTTATCACATAGCTTCCCTTATGGAAGATCTGCCTGTTTATATTAGCGGCGCCGTCGCTTATCACCTTATCGTTTTCCTTCTCCTTTACTACTGCCCCCTCAAGAGCAAAGGGCAGGTCGACCTCCACCTCCGCATCAAAGGGAACGCTGAATTCTATTGTAAGGTTATTGCCCTCACGGCTCTTGTCCCATTCCCAGGAAGCCTTATAGAGCCCCGCTGTCGTGTGGATCGAGGCACGGGCGAAATCCAGTCTCTTATCGATGCAGGGCTTCAGCAGAACCTTCTTCGACCCCGGATGGTCCTCATCAAGGGTAAGGCCGCAGAGCCTTGCATATATCCACTCTACAACGGAACCGTAGGCGTAGTGGTTCAGGCTGTTCATTCCGGTATCCGATATGCTGCCGTCGGGAAGGAGTGAATTCCATCTTTCCCATATGGTGGTTGCCCCCAGGTTTACCTCATAGAGCCAGCCGGGATAGTCCTCGTTTAACAACAGCGTAAAGGCTTCCCTGATATGCCCTGTTTCCGAGAGAGCCCCGCACAGCCAGGGAGTTCCCACAAAGCCGGTCGAAAGATGACCGTTGTTTTTCTCAAGGAGCTTTTTTAAATGATCGCCGGCCTTCCTTTTTTCTTCCTTATCAAAAAGATCGAGATGGATACCGATAACATATGCGGTCTGGGTATCGTATTTAAGCCTGCCCTCCTCGTCCATGTATTCCCTGCGGATCGCTTCCCTGATCTCCCCGGACAGCTTTCCGTAGGCTTCCTCATCCTCTTTTTTCCCGAGGATCTTCGCGGCCTTTGACAAAAGAGCGGCGGAATGCATATAAAAGACCGAGGCCACGAAATATTTATCCGTGCCGCCCTCCCTGCTGTCACCCTCGGCGTCAAGGGACAGCCAGTCCCCGAAATGGAAGCCGCAGGTCCACAGTCTCTTATCCCCGCAGTAGTTCTTTTCCATGTATCTGATAAAGTCCACCCACTGCTTCATATTGCTGTACTGCTCCTTAAGCCAGGCGGTATTTCCGTAATGGATATACATGTTCCAGGGGATGATCGTGGCAGCATCTCCCCAGACGGAGGCCCCGTCCTCGCCCCATTCATCCTTTGTACGGTCATATTCCGGCTCTGCCTTCTTTATCCTTGCCACGGTCAGCACATCAGGCACCACATAGGGAACCGAGCCGTTCTTTTCCCTCTGCTCAAGCTCCATATCCTTAAGATATTTCCTGAAAAAGGCAGCAGTCTGCATATGGTAGGAGGCAGCAGAGCTGAAGATCTGTGCATCTCCTGTCCAGCCGCAGCGCTCGTCTCTCTGGGGACAGTCTGTGGGGATATCCAGGAAATTGCCCTTTTGGCTCCATTTCGTATTCTCGATCAGGCGATTAAGCTTTTCGTTCGAGGTCTCGATGCTTCCGGTCTCTTCGATGTCCGAATACAGCGCCCAGGCCTCAAAGTCGTCCTTGTTTGTTTCGTCCGCCTTCATCCCGCTGACCTTTACATATCGGAAGCCGAAGAAGGTAAAGTGGGGGCGCACCCGTTTTTTCTTTCCGTTTGAGATATAGGTAAAGCGGGCTCTGGCGGTTCTCAGGTTGTCTCTGTAAAAGACTCCGTCCTGGAGCACCTCGCCGTACTCAAGTATTATCCTTTTACCCAAAGGAGCGTCTGCCACGAAGGAAACAAAGCCGGTAAGCTCCTGTCCGAAATCAAGGACCGTCTCTCCCGTCGGAGTGGTTATGATCTCTTTTACCTTAAAGGTCTCCCTGTGCCTTACGTGTACACCGGTCATGGGGCAAAGCCTGCCCTGTGGCTCCCTGGTGACCAGGGATCTGGTGACGGCAAATCTCTGTTCGGGCCTGTCATCTTCACTTTCTATCCTTGAGTCGTAATCCTCCCCGTCATAGATGCCGGAGATTATGACCGGTGATTTTACGGTCTGCCAGTCGGCATCGGTGCCGATATAGAAGTGCTTTACCTCCTGCGGGCCCTGTTTGAGCGTAAGATCCAGCTCCGCGATCAGCTTGAATTTATCTCCGTAATAATCCCTTAGCTGCCCTGCGTTCAGGTATCCGAACTTTCCCTTGTACCATCCCTCTCCGAGCATGACCTCTATCCTGTTTTCACCCTCTTCTATATAAGAAGCGATGTCATAGGTCTGGTACTCTATCCAGTAACGGTAGTCCGTGCAGTAGGGAGTAAGAAAATCCTCTCCGATCTTCTTTCCGTTAAGATAGGCCTCATACAGTCCCAGCCCGCAGATATAGAGCCTGGCTCTTTCAAGCTTAGATAAAATATCTGCCGATATTTTAAAGCTTTTCCGAAAGACCGGGTGCAGTTCTGCCGTAAAGGGAGGGGTTATCCATTTCGCGTGCCACTCTCCCTCGGGGTGGCCGCCCTCGAAGGCGGCGGTCTCGCTCTCGCCCCTGTCTCCGGTCTCGTCCTCCTCCTCTATTTTCCAGTAGTAGGTGGTGCCCGGGGCTATGATCCCCTCCAGATCCGGTGTATAGGCTGTGCTGTTCAGCTTCTCCTCGCTGCTCTCATATATTATATTCTTAAAGTCCTTATCCCCGGAGAGAAGAAAGCGGGCGGTTTTCTGCCTGCTGCCCGCGGCTTTCGTAACCTCCCAGGAGAAGGTTATGTTCTTTAAGTCTATTCCGATTGGATTGACCTGATAATTGGTTTTTAAGGATTGGATCTTCATATTGTGGTCTCCTCGTTGGGTAATCATGGGCTGCCCGGCATCATTTACCATATCGCCGGCATCCAGATCTTCATCTCTCCAAACCCTCTGTTATCCCAGGCAAAGTAGGGGATGAACCTTACGGACACCTCTTTTCTTTCCGTGTTCTCCGCTTCGTAAGCCGCGTACAATGGCCTGTCGAGAGCCTGTATGCCGTTTTCCGTTCTGTCCTTTATCCTGATCCCCGTTGTCCTAAGGGCAGGTACCGTTACCTGTGCCGATGTCCCGAAGGCTTCGTTTGCCGCTTTTTCGTCTCCCTCCCGATCAGCCTGCGTATTCAAGGCAGCCCGGGGCTTACGCATATATCCTTCCGTATCGATCCTGAGCTCTTCCTCTGAAAATTCGCAGTCCGCGGGGATGAAAACACCGTCAAGAGTTGATACGTCCGCGTCCCCTGACCCGGAAGGCTCACCGTTTTCGCTGTCTGCAAGCTCCGATATATCGCAGAATTCCGCGCAGTATACAAGAGGACCCTTTGTCACCGCAAGCTGTCCCGTGTTCTCCTCTATCATCGGATTGCTCCTCATAAGCACCACCGGCATGTCGAGCTCAAGCACAAGCTCGGTTTTTCCGGCCTTTATGAGACTTTGTGCATAGGTTCCCGACTGTGCCCTGTTAAGCCTCTGCTCCTGCCCGTAAACAAGGAGCTTTCCGCTTTTGCACCAGGCAGGGATCCTGAGGCTTAAGGTAAAGTCCTTTTCGGTCTCTATATTAAAGATTATCCTGCCCTCATAGGGGTAGCGGGTCTTTTGCAGGATATGCACCCTTGAGCCCTGTAGCGGGATTTCCGCCTCGCTGTCGCCATAGAGCCCCGTCATTATCCCCGAGCCGTCCTTTTTTACAAAGTAGACATACTCCGCCGCCTGGGAAAGCATTCTTGCTATGTTCGGGGGACAGCAATAGCTTATCAGATAATCTGTTCTTGTTAAAGGCCAGATGAGCTCATAATCCAGTTTTTTTGTCCTTCTCAGCATATTTTCGTAAAAATAGCGCAGTCCGTCAAGGCTCACCGAGGCAAGGTTTACATTTAGCCAGACCCTTTCGATCATATCAAAGTACTCTGCCCCGGCATTTAGCCGGAACATCCTGTAGGCCCACATGACAAGGCCTATGGAGGCGCAGGTTTCGTTATAGGCGGTTATGTTGGGCAGCTGGTACTCGTAGCCGTAGGCCTGGTGAATGAGCTGGTGGTCAAAAAAGTTTCCGTAGGGGGAGGCTCCGTTGTAAAGAGCACCGCATCCTCCCGTGATATACAGCTTTTTGGTCACCAGGTTTGTCCATACCGACCTTAATACTCTTTCGTATTCAGGATCGCTTTCCTCGGCACACAGGTCGGCAAGACCGGCGTAAAGGTAATTGGCCCGCACCGAATGGCCTATGATCTTATCATGTTTTTTGAGAGAGAGCCTGTCCTGATTGTCATCCAGCCCGTCCCTTACCGAATCCCGAAGCTCAATGGCCTTTTTCCCGAGCCTCAGATATTTCTCATCTCCCGTGGTCCTGTATAGCTCAAAGAGCCCCATATAATGGGAGGGGCATACCGCGGTCCTTACCTCTCCGCTCCTCTCTGCCTCCTCGTAGAGCTTTTCCAGATAGCCTGCGGCTTTTTTGGCAACAATCAAAAAGCCGTCTCTTCCGCTCACCCTGTAATGAACACAGGCCGAGGTGAAGAGATGGCCCATATTATATACCTCAAAGTCGTTGATGTCGCTGTTTCTCTGTGCGCTTCCGTCCCTCTCGCCTATGATCTGCTTGGTGGAGATATAGCCGTCCTCCTGCTGGGATCTTGCTATCAGTCCGATATACTCCTCGATCTGAGCCTTGAGCTCTTCATCGTTTAAGGTATATGCCGTATATACCGCCGATTCCAGCCATTTATAAAAGTCCCCGTCGCAGAATACGCTTCCGTCAAAGGCTCCTTCGGCCTCTCCCGCGCAGATCTTAAAGTTCTCCACGGCATGGCTGATGTCCTTATCGTCAAACATGCGCTTAAGGTTTGGCACCGTCGCCTTCATCACACGGTCGGTTACCTCCTTCATAAGCCCTCCGATAAAGCTTACCGCACCGAAGGGAACTCCGTTAACAAGGGCATTTTTTGAATTTTTGCTGTCTACTATCATCTGTCTCTCCGATCCTGTAATTCTCCCTGCATGTTAAGGACAAGCGCATTCCAGTTTATGAAACCTCCGTTCATTACGGGCTCGCCGGTGAAGGGATCGTAATATTCGTGCATGCTTCCGGTTTTTTCGATATCTTTCTCCAGAAGCCCGACACTTTTTTCACAAAGCTCTTTTGCCTCTTTTGTAAAGCCGTAATTCAGCATTCCCTTAAAGACGCAGTAATTGGCCACAAGCCAGATCGGTCCCAGCCAGTTGGAGGGATTGTTTGTGGCTTCAAGATTGAACATTTTTTCTCTCTTATCGAGGGTTGTTATTCCGTAATCCGTTCCGAAGGCCTCTTCATTATGGTAGAACCTTCTCAGGGCCTCTGCCTCCTCTTTTGTGGCTATACCCGCGAGCATGGGAAGAAAACCGGACCATACCGCTATCCTTATGGGAAGTGATTTCCAGAAAACCCCGAGCCCCTTGTGAAACCAGTCATATTTTCTGGTCTTTACGTCCACGTCCGCGGAATAGAAAAACCCGTCCCTCTTATCGAAGCACTCCTCATGGATCGCGTCTATGAGCCTTAAGCGCTTTTCCGAAAGCTCTCCCGAATACTCATGCTCTCCCAGCTTATCAAAGAGGAGAGCCGCGCTTTCAAGCTCCATGACCATGAAGCTGTTTAAGAAGATATTTGCGGTGCTGTCCTTAGGACGTCCGAAGGAGGCGGGATCGTTATCCATACCTATCATTATATCGTCATGCCATACGTATAGCCCTGCTCTTTCATTATAATAATTGTGCTCATAACAGGAAAAATACCTTTTGAGCTTTTCCGACTCTTCTCTCCCGATCCAGGAGTAATCCCCGGTATTCTCACTGATGAGCACGATCTGCTGACATAAAAAGGGCTTGTGCATGTTCATCCGCACCCCGTTTTTATGCTGAATATTAAGATAGGGCTCCGAAAGCCTCTTATCAAAGAGCTTGTTTTCTATCATCATCGGGATATAGCCGTCCTCAAGCTGCCAGTCCAGCATGTTCTTTACGTTTCCTCTGGCATGCTCAAGGATCTTCTCCCTTAACGCGCCGCCCTTAAGCTGCCCTGATATCGGCAGCAAAGCATAGACGCTCCAGTAGGT
>DNAD01000304.1 GCA_003484785.1 Lachnospiraceae bacterium | reverse complement strand
GCATAATAGTCACAGAAGCCGTGGAAGTGATCCACCCTGATAACATCGTAGAACTCATAGTTTCTTCTGATACGCTTTACCCACCAGTCATAGCCGTTCTTCTTAAGAGCGTCCCAGTCGTAAACCGGGTTGCCCCACAGCTGCCCCGTCCTTGAAAAGGCATCCGGAGGGCAGCCCGCAACCACCTCGGGCCTTAAATCCTTATCCATCTGAAACACCTCGGGATGGGACCAGGCATCGGCGGAATCAAGGGCAACATAAAAGGGCATATCCCCTATGATCTTAACGTTTTTTTCGTTGGCGTATTTTTTAAGCCTGCCTAACTGAACGTCAAAGGCATACTGCATGAAGCATACAAAACCGATCTCATCGGAAAGCTCCTCTTCGGCAGCCTTCAGCGCTTCCTTTTCACGCTTTCTCAGGCTCTCCTCCCAGTTCAGCCAGGAATCGCCGTTATGCTTTTCCTTGATGGCCGAAAACAGGGCAAAATCCTTAAGCCAGAAGGACTCTCTCTCCTGAAAATCCCCGTATTTCTTCTTAAGCTCCTTATCATCCGAAAGACGCTTCTTAAAGCTTTCATAAGCTTTTTTCAAAAGTGTGAAGCGGTTCTCGTAAAGAGCCCCGTAATCCACCTTTTCCTCATCGCTTCCGAAATCAAGCCCGTTACAGTCATCCCAGGTCAAAAGGCCTTCCTCAATAAGCTTCTCCGGGGATATAAAATACGGATTTCCCGCAAAGGCCGAGAAAGGCTGATACGGGGAATTGCCATACCCGGTGGGGCCCACGGGAAGTATCTGCCAGAAGCCCTGAGCCGAATCATAGAGGAAATCAACAAACTCGTAGGCCTCCTTTGAAAAGGAACCTATCCCGAACCTGGAGGCCAGCGAAAACACCGGAAGCAAAATACCGCTTTCCCTCATTTATCCGAAGTACCTCTTAAGCAGTCCCGCAAAGGCCTTTCCGTGTCTTGCCTCGTCCCTTGCCATTTCATGAACCGTATCGTGGATAGCGTCAAGGTTTAAAGCTTTGGCCCTCTTGGCAAGATCGGTCTTTCCGGCGGTAGCTCCGTTCTCCGCCTCTACCCTCATTTCAAGATTCTTCTTTGTGGAATCGGTGAGAACCTCTCCCAGAAGCTCGGCAAACTTAGCCGCATGCTCCGCCTCCTCAAAGGCCGCGGTCTTCCAGTATTCTCCGATCTCCGGATAGCCCTCTCTGAAGGCGACCCTGCTCATTGCAAGATACATGCCGACCTCCGAGCACTCACCGTTGAAGTTGCTTCTGAGATCCGCGATGATATCCTCCGGAGCTCCCTTGGCCACTCCTACAACATGCTCGGCAGCCCAGGTCATCTCACCCTCCTGCTTAACAAACTTCTCTGCGGGAGCGTGGCATACCGGACATTCTGCCGGCGGCTCATCACCTTCATGAACATATCCGCATACGGAACAAACATACTTTGCCATGGTAAAAATCCTCCTTTGATTTGAAATAATAACAGATTAAAGAGTCGAATAGCCGAAGCCGTTACAGATGGCATCCACCGGCACGCCGTTCTTACACAGCGGACAGCTGTCAGACGTGTAGCTGGCGTAATCCGGAAGATCTCTCAGGGAATAGAGCGCCCTGATCTGAACATTGTCTATCTGGGTCCCGAAGGAAAAGATCGCTGAGATCCCTACGACCTGCCCCTTATAGAAGCCCACTGAGCCTATGGCGCTCTTTAAGGTGCCTCCGGTGGTAGCCGTGTCGATAAGGATAAGAACTCTCTTTCCGCGGATCATGTGCTGATTGTTTTCACGAAACATCATCTGACCGCTTACATTATATTCCGGACTTGTGATATACATGGTCTGATGGGCATTTGCAGAAACTATCCCCGCTTTGGTAAGCTTGTTCGCCATGTAGGCGCCTACTACCTCCATGCTGTTTAAGCAAAGGATAGTATCAATTATATCAGAGGCAAGGTACATTTCCGCAAGCTCCTCCCCCGTAGCCCTCGCCTCACGCTGTCTGGACTTCATGTCGCTTAAGTCCATGTAATAGTTTACGTGAGAATTGGGCGTGACAAAATGTCCCGGAATATACCGGAGCACCACGTCCTTATTCCTCTGATAGTCGATCTTCTTATAATCCTGCATCAATAAACCCCCTTAATAATAAATCTGCTGCCGAAGCCCGATGCTTTGGCGGCATTACCTCTGCATTTCCATTAATTATATCTTATTAAGGGACGTCTTTCAAGCTAAAGTGTCAGCCTTCCCTCAATGCCCGAATAATCGATGATCCTGCGGCTTTTGTCCTTAAGGACCAGTATCAGCCTGTCAAAGCCTTCGTAAATGATCTCCTCTATAGGAAACAGTTCCTCTTCGGTAAAGTCCCTTTCATCGTCCCTTGTAATGACCTGGGATATAAAGATGCCCTGCTCTGAGGCGTCGTACTGTTTCATAAGTGCTCCCTTTGCGCAGATGATCAGGGAATACTCGGAGTCCGGATTACTTCCCCGGCTTCTTATCACTTCCAGCCCGGAAAATCCGGAATATATGGTCATCGCAAGCCTCTTTGGCCTTCCCGTATGGTCATGCCCCTTAAGAATCACCGCCCGGGCATCCTTTTCATTAAGGCTCAGGACCTCCGTTTCATGTCCCGAAACGCTGTTATCCGGGAAACCGTAGGATCCCAGATATATTTCCATCGGACGCTTGCATATCCTCAGCCTGTCTGCCCTTAATATCCCAAGGCTCACCGGAAAGTCCGCCAGATCCGCGGCCTCAAGCCAGTGACATTCCGTTTTGAGATCAAAGTCAAAGAACTGCCTTCTGTAAAGGACTCCCTCCCTGCTGCCCCCGTAGAAGGTCGCGTTGCCCCGCTCGGTATGCATATCCGTCAGGCTCCTCAGTACATACTGCTGTGACTCGATGTTGAAATTACCGTCCTTATATGCCGCCCCGCTCTCCCAGGGATACTTTGAATTGTAGTTTAGCTTGGAATAATTCCACATTCCGTGCTCATCACCCTTATCCTTAAGGACCTTGGCGCTTCTGAGTATAGTCTCGCCGTTTCCCTTATGGTCGGTAAAAACAAGAGCGGGCCCTTCAAGCACGGTCTCCTTTACCTGATCACCCGAAAGCTTATCCCAGCTTCCGTTATTCTCCTTCGCGCTCCAGAAGGGATGATCCTCCTTAAGGTGAAGGCACAGAAAGGCCTTTCCCAGCCAGAAGGGCGATTCCGCACAGGAATAACGCTGTACAAGAGGCATAAACTGCCCGTAGAAGCCTAAGGACGGCACACCGTTTGCAAGCATATCATCCCTGGTCAGAAACTGTAAAAGTGAGCCGGCGGTTATCCTTCTGGCAAGCCCCGGGTCCGCTGCGGGATCTTTTAAAAAGAAGTTTGCGTCAAGGGGAGAGGTCGCCGCATTTCGGTATATGCAGCTTCTTCCCCACATATTCGTAAAGCCCTCCTCGTCAAACATATCCGGGTAGGTCTTCATCAGGGCATTTGAGTTTTCCTCAAAGCGCGCCGCAAGCTCCGGCATGTTTTCATAGCCGTACCAGAGATTCCACAGAGGCCCGTACATATTAAAGGCCCAGCAGGAATAGTAATCGAAGCTGTGGCCGTCCCGATACCATCCGTCCCCGGCGTAGTAGTCAAGAATGGCCTCGGCATGACCCCTCATGATGTTTTCATCGATGGGATAGCCGTACATATGAAGAAAGGCCATATCCAGCATATTAAAAAGCCGCCAGTTCTGGGGAACGGTATTTGCATGGGCAAAGCCGCTTAAAAATCCCGCTATCCCGTCCCGTTCTTTTTGTGTATAGCTTTCCCAGAGCGAATTTCTGCTCATATAGAGCCCTATCACAAGAGCGCAGGTCTCCACCGTCTGCTGGAAGGGCCTGAAGGGATCGGCCTTCTCTCCTTTCGTGAGTTTCTGCATATCCTCATAGGTGCCCGCATACTCTATACTGTCCTTTTGAAGGCAGCTTCTCAGGATATGCTTTTTATAATAATCTCTCACGCAAATGCCGTTTAAAACCAGCTCCGGCTCTTCCTCTATCAGAACCGAAGCGATAAAAAAAGAGCGTGTAAGCCCCTCAAAGATCTCAGCCTTTCTTTCCGCAAGAAGGGCTCCTTCCGAAAGACCGTCCTCTATGTGCGGATAGGTCACCTTTGTCTCCGCCCTCTCTACCACCGGCGCATCCTCAATATCGGAAAGATTATCAAACAGCCCCTTAAGAAGATATTTCCCCGCGGCAATAAAGCTCTTTCTTGTCAGCCCCGTACAGGGGCTCTTTTCAAAATCCGTAAATTCAGGTTTGTACATATCTCACCTACCAGTATATATTCCAGTCCGGATCGTTAAGCCGGTTAAGCGCTTCCATATAATAATAGTCGCCCCAGATCAGATACTCGTCAACGCCCTCCGGCGTACAGGTATTATAAGGGCTCTTTTTGGAATAGGTTCCGTGCATGAGAAGACCGCCTCCGTTTTCATGCTTCTGTGCTCTGTATTTGTCATTGACCGACTTAAGCAGGCGTCTGGCAGTCTCGTCATAGTATCTGACATCATCATTGTTTTGTTGACCCAATCGGTCACTCATGCATCTGCTCATTTCCAGCATCCCGCAGGAGGCTATTACCGCGGAGGAGGAGTCTCTGGGCTCGGCCTCATCCCCGTCCCCGAAGGTGAGATCCCAGTATGGGCAGAGGTCCTTGGGAAGGTGGTTCAGGAAATAAGAAGTGATCTTCTTAAAATGATCCACATATTCCTCTCTTTTGGTATAGCGGTAGGCCATTGCCGTTCCGTATACTCCCCAGGCCTGTCCCCTTGCCCAGGCAGAACCGTCCTTATAGCCCTGGCAGGTAGCTCCGTGATGAAATTCTCCCGTCCTGTTGTCCATAAAGACCGTATGCCAGGTAGAGCCGTCCTCTCTGATCACGTTCGCCATGGCGGTATTAATATGCCTCTGGGCTATATCCCTGTACTTTTCATCACCGGTCTCGTTGGATGCCCAGTACAAAAGAGGGAGGTTCAGGAGACAGTCTATAATGAATCTGTAATTGTCCGCCGCTCCCATCTCGCCCCAGGCCTGAATAAACTCTCCGGTCTCCTGAAACCTGGTGATAAGCTTGTCTGCGGCCAGAACAGCCGCTCTTCTGGCCTTTTTCGAGCAGGTGAGCTTATATGCGGCGACACAGGAGGGGCTGTATAAGAAGCCCAGATCGTGATGCTCCACATCATAAAGCTTTTCAATCCTCTCAAGGAAGGAATCCACCTGCTTCTCCCCTGCCTCAAGAAGTCTCTCCCTCTCCGCCTTTCCCATAAGCCTTCCGGCATTTTCATATGAAAGCCATACCTGCCCCGTATAAAAGCCGGTAGTCCACCCCCTGTTCTCAACCTTCGGATAGATCCCATCCCTGCTTGCCGCATAGGGAAAGCTCTCCCCGAAATATGAAAGGTTATCCAGAACGGAGGATACGCAGAAGGCAAGGGAATCCCTCACCTCCTCCTTCGTTATCATTGGGTAGTTTCTAATGTCCTGTTCTTTAATCCATTTACTCATATTATTACTTCCTGTTGTTATTCCGATTTTTCGGTTCAAGTTTTTGCCGTCTCAAAGTTATGACCGAAAAATCGGAACTAGCCCTTGACTGCGCCGGTCGTTATTCCGGCAACGAAGTATTTCTGAAGGGCCATAAACACTATCAGCACCGGGATCAGAGAGATCACCGAAGCCGCCATTATCAGTCCGTACTCCGCAGAATACTGTGAAATGAACATCTTGATACCGATCTGAAGCGTCTTCTTAGAGTCGGTGGTCAGATAGATCAGGGGCCCTAAGAAATCATTCCAGGTATTAACAAAGGTAAAGATCACCAGAGTAGACAGCGCCGGCTTTGACAGCGGAAGCATGATCTTCGCGTAGATCTTGTATTCGCTCATTCCGTCTATCCTTGCGGCCTCGCAGAGGGAATCGGGAATCCCCTCATAAAACTGCCTCATAAGAAAAACACCGAAGGCAGAGAAAGCCTGCAGGATGATGATCGCAAGGTGGGTATCGGCAAGCCCCAGGCTTCTCATAAAGATAAACTGAGGGACCATGTAAACCTGCCAGGGCACTGCTATGGTGGCGATGTAGGCAAGAAACAGCAGATCCCTTCCCCTGAACTGAAGCTTAGCGAAGGCATAAGCCGCAAAGCTTGAGGTAAGTATCTGAAGGATGGTCACGATCACCGTAAGCTTTATGGTATTCAGCGCATATTTCGCAAGAGGTATCTTTGTCCAGATATCTATATAATTGCTCCATTTGGGCTCCGGATTCCACCACTGATAAGGGATCACGAAGATATCCTTGTTCATCTTAAGGGAGGCGGTTACCATCCATACAAAGGGAACCAGCATAATGATCGCAAGTAATATCAGCAGAATATAGAGAACAACGTTTTTTATAAGTCTGTTTTTGGATATACTCATCATATTCCTCCCGCATCAATCATTAGCATAGTTCTTCTCACCCCTGAACTGGATGAGGGTAATCACGAGAACTATAAGAAACAGCACCAGTGCCGAAGCGGAGGCACGCCCAAGCTTCCAGTTTCTGAAGGCCTCCTCATAGATATAATAGACAAGAACTATAGCGCTCTTATTTACGACTCCGTTGGAGCCTCCGGCCAGCATGTATACGATATCGTATATCTTAAAGCAGCTTATGGTCAGCATTATCGTTACAAAGAAGGTAGTGGGCTTGAGCTGGGGAAGCGTCACATACCAGAACTGCTCCCAGGAATTCGCTCCGTCAATGGCGGCGGCCTCGTAAAGATCCTCGCTGATCCCCTGCAGTCCCGCCAGATAGATCACCATGTAATAGCCCATATTTTTCCAGATCGAAAAGAGCACTATGGTCAGCATTACAGTGTTTGGGGACGCTGCCCACTTAAGGGGCTCTGCGTGAAACACATTGATAAGCAGCTGATTTATAAGTCCTTCCTCGCTCGGGGTAAAAAGCATGTTCCAGACAGCCGCCACCGCAACCAGGGAAGCAACATAGGGGAAGAATGTCACCGTTCTGAAGAAGGTGGTCCCCTTCATTTTCTGATTCAGTAAGATAGCCAGCGCAAGAGCCACCACAAGGGTAAAGGGCACCGTAAACACACTGTATACAATGGTATTCTTAAGCGCTGAGGTAAAACGATCATCCGAAAAGATAGCGGTAAAATTAGAGATTCCCACAAACTTCATGGGATTATTTCCGTCCCACTCGGTAAAGGCCATGATAAAAGCAAGTATTATCGGTCCCAGTGTAAATATCGCAAAGCCTATGAAATTCGGTGCGATAAAGGAATACGCAACAAGAGCCTGCCTGCGTCTTCTTTTTGTTTTAGCAGTATTCATACTGTCCTCCGTCTGATTCTGAACAGATAGATTGTTACTGTTCACAGCCTTTTGTGCTGTGATGGTAACGATAGATTTTCTTATAAAAGGAGCACCCGAATCTCAGATGCTCCTTTATTCCAGTAGATTCTCACTGCAGGCAAAGCCTGTAGTCTTTCATGTCTGATATCAGCAGCCTGTCGTTTTCCGGCTTACTGTCCAAGTATGGCCTGAACTCCCTCGTTCATCGCCGCAATACCCTCATCAATAGTAACTACTTCGTTCATGATGTTGTCGTGCTGCTCGTTAAGAACCGTCTCGATCTCGGATGACTTTTCATTAGCGGGCATCTCAAGGTAGGTATGGCTTGTGATAAGAGCGTCCTTGCTGTCCTCAGGGAAGCCGTCCATCTGAGCGATGATGTCAACTATTGACTGGTTCGTCATGGCAGGGATATTACCCGTGCTTGCCATAACCTCTGCGCCTTCCTCTGTGCTCACGAACTTGATGAAGTCCCAGGCAGCGTCCTTATTAGCCGCTGAGGTAGGTATCGCAAGGCCTGTGATGGTTGACAGAGTGGAACCGGGCTCAACTCCCTCGGCATGAGGATATTTAACCATGCCCCAGTCGGATACGTCATACTCGCCTGACTTAATGCCGTTTATAAGAGTAGCAATGAACCATGAGCCCATGTTCATCATACCGATGTTGCCCTGTGCAAAGGCGGCCGAATAGTGAAGGCCCTGAGTCTTTAAGGTAGCGTAATCCATGCATACGCCGTCAGCCTGCTGTGCAAGGACCATGTCATAATAAGGCTTTGTGAAATCATAGGTTCCGTCTACGATGGTATGCTGTCCGTCAAGGATACCGTCAAGCTGGATCGTTGATCTCCAGGTATGATAATGAGCACCGTATACCCTTGCGCCCGCGGTTGTATCCGTTATGGCCCTGGCAAGCTTGTCATACTCATCCCAGGTCATATCATTGGTAGGATAGTCAACGCCTGCGTTATCAAAAACGGTCTTGTTATAGAAGAGAACCCAGATATCGGATCTGAAGGGAAGCTCGTAAAGGTTTCCGTCGATGGTAACCTGATCGGTAACTCCCGAGAATTTCGCAAGATCGATGCCGTCCTGAGCGATAAGGTCATTCAGAGGCTCTATAACACCCTTATTAACAAGGGTAACATAGCCGGGAACGTCCTTTATGGTAACTACGTCGAAGTCCGAGCCGGAGCCGGAGAGCTGGGTTCCGAGAACCGTTGAATAATCGGTGGAGCCAAGGTCTACCATCTCGATGGTAACATTGGGATGGGCGGCGGTATAAGCATCGATCAGCGGCTGATAATAAACCGTCGTATCCTTATCCCAGAGAGCCCACTTAAGGGTTACGGCCTCATCACCCGAAGCCTCTGCCGAAGCTTCTGCGCCGTCATCCGCAGCCTCTGCAGTCTCTGCCGCAGGTGCCGCGCTGTCGGAAGCGGGAGCCGTAGCCGCAGGTGCCGCACAGCCGGCGAGAGCCGCAGCGATCATTGAAGCAGCGATTAAAGTACTGAGTAATTTCTTCTTCATGTTTACCTCCTGATCATTGCCTGCCAAACAGGCCAGATTGTATTTTAAGTGCTTTTAGAGTATACTTTTTTGCGACGGAGCAAAATGTATTTTTTTGTTTTCTTTGCGCAAGAATTATATGCCCTGCGTATAAAAATGTCTTTTTTTTGGAGAAAGCTGTAATATTTTTTAATGAAGGACAGATTGAAAAGCCTGCGGAGCAGGATAATCATAATAATAGTCTCCTTTTCGCTGCTGATAGCCCTGACGGTGGCCTTTCTTAGCTTTAACATCTCGATGCGCTATCTGACCGAGAGTCAGCGTCAGTCTTCCTATATTAATGTACAGCTTCTGGGAAACGAGGTCGACTCGGAGCTTAACACGATACTGTCCTTCTGTAACCGTTTAGAGCTTGACTCTGCCGTGGAAAACTACCTTACGAACGTACCTGCCGTAAGAAATGAGAGCATTACTGCTTATCACAGGCTTTCAATGGACGTCTGGAATCATCTGAACGATGAGTACCGGCTCAATCCGTCTCACGATCTGATAAGCCGCTTTATGGTGGCGACTCCGGACGGAGAAGACTTTCTCCATATTGCAATAGTCCAGAACAATACAACCGTCGAGCTTGCGGACAGTGTTATCAGCGCTCCGTTTTTTAAAGAGCTCCTCTACTCGGAGGACTACCGGTACACAGGTTTTACGACCAGTCCGGTCAATAACAGGGAAAATATCCGGATAATGCCGATAGTGCGGCCCGTAAGAAGGTTTACCTCTCCCGATATCATAGGCTTTATCTATGTGGAGGTCTCGGACGAGCTGATCCTCAGGCATCTTAATAACTTAAACCTCCCTGCGGACAGCGAGCTGTATTTTACCTTCGAGGACGGAAATTCCTTCAGATGCGTGGACAGAAGCCTTGAAAAAACCGACCTTCCAAAAGGGCTTGTCACCTATACCCTTCCGGGCAAAAACATATCGGTATCCGTCCTTCCCTCAGGAAGCGAGCTTCGAAACAGGACCGTTTTTTACCTGCTTATAATAGTAGCGGTGATCATGTTCATTATTTTGACCGGAGCAGTCATTTATATCCTCCTTAAAAAGATCATCAACGATCCCGTTGACGCGCTGATCTTAAAGCTCAAAAAGGTCGGTAACGGCGACTTTTCGAGGGATCCCGCAATAGAATGGGATAATGAGCTCGGGGAGATCGGACGCGGCATCAACAGCCTCTCCTACAATGTGGATGCCCTGTTTCAGGCAAAGCTTAAGGATGAAAGGGAACGTCAGGCTCTTGAATACCGTATCCTTCAGTCACAGATCAATCCCCATTTCATGTACAATACCCTGAACACCATCAAGTGGATGGCCTCCATACAGGGCGCGGACGGCATAGCGGACATGTCTACCGCTCTCTCCAGGCTTTTGAAGAACGTCTCAAAGGTGGCGGATCCCCTGATCCCTTTAAAGGATGAGATCGCCCTTTTGAACGACTATTTTACCATAATGAAATACCGCTACGGCGGAACCATAGAGCTCAGTTATGAGATCGAGGACGATGATCTGATGACCTGCCTGGTCAACAGATTTTCTCTCCAGCCTGTGGTGGAAAATGCCATCTTTCACGGGATAGAGCCCAGAGGAAGTGCCGGGAGCATAGATATTTGCGTATATTCAAAAGACGAAAGGCTCTGTATTGACGTTTCCGACAACGGCGTGGGAATGGATGAAGAAGCGATAGAAAGACTGTTCAGTGCCGATGAGACCTCTTCCAATGATTTCTTTAAGGAGGTCGGCGTCGCCAACGTAAACAGCCGCATAAAGTTCAGCTTCGGGGAAGAATACGGCCTGAGCGCTGAAAGCGTTCCCGGCGAAGGCACCACCATACACTATATTCTTCCGATAAAGAGGAAAT
>DNAD01000123.1 GCA_003484785.1 Lachnospiraceae bacterium | reverse complement strand
TCAGGTCAAGGAGGAAAATATAATGAAGAAGACCGTAAAAAAAACCGTTACCATAGTTTTGCTCATGGCATTTCTCGCTTCCCTGCTTACGGGCTGTGCGGGCATTACTATCAATATTAACGTAGCCGACAGTGAAGCATCCGCCCCCTCAGAGGAGACAAAGTCCGAGCCGGTTGAGACAGCAGCGTCCGAAGAGGATGAGGTTCCCTTCCGTGATCAGGGCATATGGTATATGGGCGGTCTCGTCACAAATGAAGAGGGCTTCGATATGAAGCTTGGTTTCTATCGTATAGACGGCGAGCCGGTTGCCATCGTTACCGACGGAGAGGATATCTATTACGGTTATTATGAAACAGAGGATACAAAATTTGACGACGGAACCGAATTTACCCTGATAAGCGTTGGCGGCAAAAAGTTCGGATATAAGTTCAATGACGATAATAACGGTTTCCTTGTGGACAATAATGACAACATGATCGAAGCCGTTGAGCTTGACGAAGAGAGTGCCATGGAACTTATGAACAGCACGGACATGGCATATGAGGAGCCCGATTATTACGGCTTTGTTCAGGAGCAGTCAGGATTAGACAGTTTCAAAGATTTCGATGACCTTATCTCTCACCTTAAGCCGGGACAGGGTTATGCATATATCAGGCTCAAGGGAACCGATGAGGATATCCTTGCCCTGACAGATATGGTTTTTGAGGCTGATAATTCGGCCTGTGAAGCCGATCTGTTCCGCATGACGGAGGATAAGCCCCTGTACATGGGTGTAGTATCCGGAAACGGATCCGCTTATCCTTTAAGGATTGCCGACGGTATCTTATACGGGGGTGACAATCATACCTATGAAAGCTACTTTACCGACTCTGACAATCATGCCCTTATGATGAAGGATTACGTTTACGACGGTATTAACGAAGGAACGGAGGAGTACGGAGGGTTCTTAAGATCCGCCAATGTGTTTGATCAGGATAAGGATTTTACAGGCGGTGCAGAGGAATTTCAGAAGCTTCTTGAAGAGCGTGAGAAGGCTCCCGCCATCAAATTTACGGTAGTGCCCTGATGCTGTATGCCTGGTTGTCCTCTGATCTGAGAGAAAATGATCCGGGGATCACGCCTAAGCCCACGATCTTAAGGCAGATCGGCGCGTAAGTACGGTAAACGCAAAATACGTGTTCAAACTATAGTATACGGCCGCACAACGGTGTGCGGCCAGCGCCCGGAAAACGAATCGGATTTTTAAGCACAGAAGTTTAATTCGGTTCCGGTAAACAAGGAGGAGTTAATGATAAAGCATAAGACTATCGCGGCTCTTACGGCCGTTGTTCTGGCCGGATGTCTGTCCGCCTGTAATATCAACGTAAATGTTCCAAGCGGATTCTTTGACGACAATGGCTTCAGCGATGTTAAGGGATCAGATCCTGACGAATGGAGTGATTGGGATGAATTGGAAGACTGGTATGAGGAGGAAATGATGGGTCCTTCCTTTGAAGAATACGATTCTTTTCTGTCTGCTCTCCCTGAGGGAAGCTATTTTGCCTGGGCAGATATTGGAAAGGATAAGCAGAACCAAAGTCCCGCGCTTTTAGTTGCCCACCCGGATTGTGTTTTTGATTTCGGCGACGGGATTATGGTCACTACCGAAGCGGATATCTACTCACCTGACGCTGAGGGCAATGTAAAAAAATACGGTGAAGCAATAAGCGGAGGGACTGCGATCCCCCTTTCTGTCGGCGACAACTGTCTCTATTTCGGAAATCACAGTACGCTTTCCAGAGTTTATATCGACGAGGAAAAGGACGAGCTTGTGACCGAATCCGACCGCCCCTTTGATGAGCTTGACGATACAGAGGAGATCTGGTTTTACGAAATATCGGACGAAGGCTTTTCCGCCAACGCCCCTGACGGAGTAACGCCCAGAGAGTGGCTCTCGCTTGAGCCCGGCGATTCGCCCGAATGGGTTACAAAGCTTGCCGGTGAGGATACAGAACAGCTTTTTGTCGTTGCTGCCATCGGTGATACTACCGCATGGGTATCCATGCACGAGAAGGACGAAGACGGAAACTGGAAGATGATAATGACCTCTCCCGGCTTTGTCGGAAAGAACGGCATCTGCCCCGATGAGGAGCATGTCGAAGGCTGCGGCCAGACCCCCGTCGGAACCTACCACTTTACAAAAGCTTTCGGAATAGCCGATGATCCGGGCTGCGCAATGCCCTATACCAAGGTTACGGATGACATTTACTGGTCGGGAGATCAGAAAGAGGGCATGCATTACAACGAAATGGTAAGCATTAAGGATTATCCCGATCTCGATACGGAGAACAGCGAGCATATAATCGACTATACCTATCCGTACCAGTATTGCCTGAACATAAGCTTTAATGAGGAAGGGACTCCCGGAAGAGGCTCCGCGATCTTCCTCCACTGCTTCGGGGACAGAAAGCCCTACACGGGCGGCTGCGTATCCGTTCCGATGGATCAGATGCGTTATATCATGAAGCATGTTTCCCCGGACTGCGTAGTTGTCATCGACACGCTTGAAAACCTGGGCGGAGAATTTTAAAGATACCGGTCAGGGAACTTTATATTAAAACCGTTATCACCTTCATGGGAATGTTTCCCGAAGGACTATTTGCCCATATACTTCAGGCAAAGCATGGTAATGTCATCATACTGATCATTTTCCCCGATAAATTCCCTTATCCTTTCACGGACATGGTTTATTATCTCCCGGGGCTCCTTATCGGCGCATTCATTCAAAGCAGCCTCCAGTCTCACCTCTCCGAACATCTCGCCATCGGGAGCAACCGCCTCAGTAACGCCGTCGGTATATTCAAAGATCACATCCCCCTTATTAAGGACAAAGCTCTCTCCGGAAAAGGAAGTATCCGGATAGACCGCAAGAGGTAGAGAATGCCTGGATTGAATCAGGGTAAAGCCTCCTTCCCCATCGCCTGCCCTCATTATCGCGGGACTTTCATGACCGGCATTGGAACACACAAGCTCCCCGGTAGAGATCGTCAGCACACCCATCCATGCCGTAACAAACATACATAGCTCGTTACGCGTTTCGAGACTGCGGTTGACGAATCTGAAGATATCCTTCGGATGAGTGAAATCCCCCTTCAGACAGGCTGCCGACTCTATCATGGTCTTTGAAACCATCATAAGAAGAGCGGCAGGGACTCCCTTACCCGAGACATCTGCTATCACGAGCCCCAGGTGATCCTCGTCTATCAGGAAGAAATCATAGAAATCTCCCCCCACGGCAAGGGTAGGCCGCATATAAGCATAAACATCAAATTCCTTTCTGTCCGGAAAAGCCGGAAATATCCGGGGCAATGCCTCCGCCTGTATCTTTGTCGCTATGTCAAGCTGTGCTTCTATCTTAGCCTTTTCGGAGGCGTATGCCGATATTTCTTCAAGATATCTGTCTATCTCATGAACAAGATCGGTTATATCCCGTGACAGCGTGCCCAGCTCATCCTCCATGCCGTTTGTTTTTACAAGCTCCTTCGTCACATCCTCACTGTTTTTATCCTTCATGTAGTTGCGAATCCCTCTCTGCATGATCCCTAACGGTCTGATGACCAGAAAATTAATAAGGATCAGCAGGATGACATCCGCTAACATGACATAGATAAGGGTATGCCCAATGATCCTCAGGACTTTATCAGACAGCTCCGCATAAGAATTGGACATGATATAGTCCATGGCAACAATGCATTGAACCCTGCCGTTTGCCATAACCGGGTACGGAACATAAATATGCTCTCTTCCGTCATCGGCGTCGCGAAAGCGTTCCACCTCCATAACGGGCTCATCCGTCTTAAGTATACGGGATACTGCCGGATGTTCCTTCAGGTCAAAGGGGATGATCTCACCGAGATGATACCTGTTATTCTCGTCCGGCCTGGAGGAGTAAAAAACAAAAGCCCTGCTGTCCCCTGTATACCTGTAAATCACAATACCCTGTGTTTTTGATTTCGTTACATAAAGCTCCGCCAATCCGGATATAGAGTTGTAAATGCTCTCGGCCAGCAGTCTTATGTCACTTTCACTCATATCAGAGATATCACAAACTTCCTCACCTTTTATGCTCATAGCATCGACCATTCTCTGATGTTCATTTCTCCAATGCTGCAGTTTTTCGCTGTCTTCTCTATCCTCAGGTGAAAGGATCCGCACCTCATCCGAATGCTCCTCAAGATAGTTCCAGAAGTATTCCTGCATATCATCGTCCCCGATGGAACCAAGAGTGACAGCGTACTGCTCTGCCTGATCATAAACAGCCTCCCTTTCTTCCATTCTTACCCTTAAGAATGAAATGATTATTCCGATCATCATAACGACCAGAAATGAGAGTAACGTCATCACACCCACTCTGAAAAGCAGGCTTTTAAAAAATCTATTTCTGCTAACCGTTGCCTTCAAGCTTCTGCCTTTCCACCAGCTCAGCGAAATATCCGTTCTCCTTTATCAGCTCGTCATAGGTTCCTTCCTGCATGACCGTGCCGATCTTTCTCCGAAGCGACTTAAGATCCAGCTTTTCCAGATCCTTTCCGTCGTAGTAGACTGCTCCCTTCTGAGGCTTCTCAAAGCCAGGCAGTATCCTCATAAGTGTGGATTTTCCGCATCCGGTCTTTCCTACTATTGCGACATACTGTCCTGGTTCTATTATAAAGGAAAGATTGTCAAGCACAAGGGGCATATTGTCATTATACCTGAAAGAAATATATTATCCTTCAGGGGGGCTTAGGGTTCTTGAAAAGG
>DNAD01000114.1 GCA_003484785.1 Lachnospiraceae bacterium | reverse complement strand
TGAGTTTATTCCATTTTCATGCTTTTTTCAAGTGCCGTGGACAGCGCCTGTCATTTATTTCATGACCCGTGAAGTAACAGTTCATCCAGGGGTGAACTGCCGCATAAGTGGTAACTACAGAGTATAAAAATGCCGGTACAATATTTACATGACTCTTGCGACATCATATAATAAAAGCAACGCGAATGAATTGCAGCATGCTGCGGAAACTGCCCCTGATGGCGCAGAAAGGAAATTTGAAAATTGTTTATGTGGCTGGTCATATTCGGACTGACGATAGCGGGAACCATAGCAGGTATCATCTACCTGTTCACAAGATTTATGCGCTTTGATACGGTTAGAAGGATAGCGGGGGATCGGAAGGGAGTGCGCATACTGCTGGCGCTCATTCCCATCCTTATCGGTGTCTGCTTTTTTATTAAAGACAGCGTGAACACCATAGTCGTAGTGCTTAATCTGATGCTGTTCTGGATCCTGGGAGATTTCATCACATGGATAGCTGGAAAGGTCAGAAAGGTTCCGAAAAAGGGCGGGAAGAGCTCCGGTCCATATTATACCGGCATTGCGGTAATAGTGTTCACAACGGTATACCTGTGCGTGGGCTGGTATCTTGCTCATCATGTCTTCAGGACTGTCTATGATCTTAAAACGGACAAGGACCTGGGGCAGGATACGCTGAAGGTTGTCCTTTTTGCCGATTCACACATTGGAACGACCTTTGACGGAGAGGGCTTTGCCGGGCATATGAAAACTATCGGGCAGGAAAATCCGGATCTTGTGCTGATTGCCGGAGATTATGTGGATGACGATAGCGTAAAAGAGGACATGGTAAGAGCCTGCAAGGCCCTGGGAGAGCTTGAAACCACCTGCGGGGTCTATTATGTTTTCGGGAATCATGATAAGGGATATTATAACGGCAGGGATTTTTCCTATGACGATCTTGTTGAGGAGCTTAAGAAGAACGGAGTTGTTGTTCTTGAGGATGAGTCTGTTCTGTTAAACGATTCGTTTTATCTGATCGGCAGAAAGGATAAGAGCGATGCAGAAAGGAAAAGCGCCGGCGAACTGACACAGGGGCTGGATACGGATAAATACATACTGATGCTGGATCACCAGCCTAACGATTATACTGAGGAGAGCCTGGCAGGGGTGGATCTTGTCCTTTCAGGACATACCCACGGCGGCCAGCTCATCCCCATAACCAAAGTAGGAGAGTGGATCGGGGCCAATGACAGTACCTACGGGTATCAAAAGAGAGACGGTACGGAATTTATCGTCACATCGGGCATATCCGACTGGGCTATCAAATTCAAGACCGGAACAAAATCGGAGTATGTTGTAATAAATATTGAGGAAGAATGACCGGAGTATTTCCTCATATAATGATTTGAGGGTCAAAAGGTGAAGCCTGCTTTACCGCTCCCCTGAGGAATTTACTATGATGATCCCTGCCGCCACAAGAAGGAGGGAGGAAAGACCCGTGAGAGAAAAGGCCTCATTATTCTCCCCGAGGAAAACAGCGGATAAAAGCACCCCCATGACCGGATTCATAAACCCGAAAATGGAGACCCTGCTGACGGGATTGTGCTTTAAGAGCACTCCCCACAGCGTGTAAGCCCCTGCGGAAATAAAGCCCATATACAGGAGATTGTAAACACACTGAGGAGTACGGAAAAAAAGATGACCTCCCGAGATAGCTCCGATAAGAAAAAGGATGATGCCGCCGGTGAAAAACTGGTAGCCGCTCAGGGTTACCGGATTCTCATATTTTGACAGGATCTTTATCAGACAGGAGGAAAAGGCGAAGAAGAGAGCGGCAATGAGCATGGCGCCTTCTCCCTGAAACGTAATGCCTCCTCCCTGTCCCAGGGCGCTTATCCCGCCCAGGATAAGGACTATGCCGGAAAAGCCCACGACACATCCCAAAAGCTTTCTGAGAGTCATCCTTTCCAGATGAAAAACATATACGGCAAGCAGTATGGCCAGGAAATTGCCGGAGGCGTTTATGATGGAGCCTCTGACGCCGCTGATATGGGCAAGGGACATAAAGAAAAAGTAGTACTGTCCCACCGTCTGGACGAGGGCCAGTATCGCGACATATTTTACCGAACCTTTTTCAGGCACAAGAAACCTTCCCGAAAGGATCGACCCGAAAACTATGGTCATAACACCCGCCAGGATAAACCTTGCCCCCGCAAGCATTATCCTTGAGGCCGTATCATCAGGGGCTATTCCAAACAGCTCATATGCGATCTTTATAGCAGGGGAAGCGCTTCCCCACAGTATGCAGCAGAACAGGGCCGTGGCAAAGGTTATCGGCAGCCACGCCCAGATGCTTCCTTCTCTTTTCTTCATTCTGAACAGTTCCTCAGTGTTGTTTAACAGGCCTTTATGCCGCTTTGTATAGTTTAATTGCAGCGCACTCCTGCGTCAATACCTTTGTCGCAGGAAGCGCAGACTGTCAAAGGCTCTTTGGAAGCAGCTGCCTTTTCGGCCCGTTACTGTCACTGCCCAAAAGGCTGTGAATAATAACTATTTATATGTGAAAATGTATGACATTATGATATACTGGCATTATGTATTACAATTCAGGGGGACGGAAATAAGCATAGACAGCGCCAATTCCGGGGCCGAGGCCATCGCCATGACGAAAAACACAAAGTACGATATAATCTTCATGGATCATCTGATGTCTGAAATGGACGGGATAGAGACATTTCACAGGATAAGGGATGACAGCGGCAATATAAATCACGATACTCCGGTGGTAGCGCTTACGGCAAATGCCATAGTGGGAATGCGCGCATCATATCTTTCGGAGGGCTTTGCCGACTATCTGACCAAGCCTGTGGAGCAGAAGGATCTGCTGACCGTGACGGAGAGGCAG
>DNAD01000029.1:345-2888 GCA_003484785.1 Lachnospiraceae bacterium | reverse complement strand
TCGGCTGTGAATAGTAACAACAAGCCTACAGATCTTTGGCCGAAAAGCCATGGGGGATCAGCTCATCAAGAGAGTGGCATTTATAATCCCCTGTCGATCCGGCCACGATCACCTTAAAGTCCTTATCGCAGAATTCCAGCATGACCTGCCGGCAGATCCCGCAGGGATAAGCATAGCCCTCTATGCTGTCCCCCTCTCTGCCCCCTGCGATGGCAATAGCCGCAAATTCCCGTTCTCCTTCGCTTACAGCCTTTACGAAGGCTGTCCTCTCGGCGCAGATCCCTGCCCCGTAGGAAGCATTCTCAACATTGCAGCCCTTGTACAGCTTTCCGTTTTTTGTAAGAAGAGCCGCGCCTACCATAAAACGGGAGTAAGGCACATAAGCCTTCTCCCTGGCCGAAATGGCGGACTCCACAAGCTTCCTTATTTCATTTTCATCCATATCGCCGTCTCTTTTCAACCTGCTACCTTAGGAACTGTTACGAATAATTGCCTTTGCCGGTTAATCCCGGTCACGAGTCGACAAGCTCAAGATAATTAACCGTAGTATTTACCAGCGTCAGATCAAAGGTATTTCCGAAATCGCACCCCGCATAAGGCACAAGCTTACCGTCCACCAGCTGTCCATAGATCGCGTTATACTCGGCATCCGTGAAATTCACAAACTTCGAGGTATCCATCGCAAGCCCGATGCCATCGTTTCCCGCATCCATGAGAAGAGTCTTTCCGCCCTGAAAGCTGCCGTTATAATAATCGCTAAGCCCTCTGTAGGAGGCATTGGCAAGCTCCTTCATCGCCGAGGTCAGCACGGTAGGCGATTCCCTGCTCTGATCCACATCCACGCCTATCACCAGGCCTCCGTTCTCCTCGGCGGCCTTCATGACGGAATGGCCCATTGCACCGGCGCAGGCAAAGATCACCTCTGTCCCGTTCTGATACCAGGAGGAGGCCAGCTGTACCATTTCCGGGCTTTCCTCAAAGGTCTTTCCGTAACAGTAATTGATGGTGACCATCTTTCCCAGTTCTATGGCCGCATAATCAGCCCCCTGAACAAAACCGTAGCCGTATCTTATGACAGGCTTCTGGGTATCCCCTCCGAGAAAGCCGATATTCGTATAGCCTTCCCTGACAGCGGCGTAGCCTGCAAGAAAGCCTGCCTGCTCATCGGAAAATACCACTGCCATGGTATTATCCGCTATTGTCTCATCCGAATAATCCTCGTTATGAGGCTCACCGTCCACAAGGATAAAGCTAACCTTAGGATATTTGAACTGAGCGGTATACACTACCTCGCCAAAGAGCTCACCGGGACAGACCACAACCTTTGCCCCTCTTTTCACGGCGGTCTTTATGGCCTTCATATAAGAGTCGAGGTCAGTATCCGAGGGCCTGTAAAAATCATAGCTTATGGCGGTTTCATCCACATACCTTCTGATCCCGTCCCAGACTCCCTGGTTAAAGGAGCCGTCCTCCACGGTTCCTATGTCCGTGATAAGGGCGATCTCCGCCTTTTCCCCGCAGCCTGAAAGGACCGACATTATGATAACAATTGTTATTATTAAGCAAAGCTTTTTCTTCATTCTGTTATGATACCGTTGAAGGCTCCTCCACGCCCATCTTTACGATGATGAGCGAAAGCAGCTTCTTAAACACGGGGGCTATGGCCGCTGCCGCCGCCTGTACCTCTTCATGTGTCAGCGGATTCGGAGAAAGGCCGGCCGCCAGGTTTGCGACGCAGGAAATGCCGCATACCTTCATGCCGCAGTGATTGGCGGCTATGGCTTCCACCGCGGTGCTCATTCCCACCGCGTCCACTCCAAGCTTCTGTAAGAGACTGATCTCTGCCGGCGTTTCGAATGAAGGCCCCGAAAGCTGGGCATAGATACCTTCCTTCAGCTCCACATCCAGCTCCTCTGCGGCCTCTCTTATTATGGCCTGAAGCTTTTTATCGTATATCGTGGTCATATCGGGAAACCTTGTGCCAAGCTCTTCTATATTTCCTCCCCTTAAGGGATTGGGCGCAAACAATGAGATATGGTCGGTTATCATCATAAGGTCTCCTGCCCAGAAATCTGGATTGACGCCTCCCGAGGCATTGGTCAGAAACAAAAACTCCGCCCCCATCATCTTCATAAGCCTTGTGGGAAGCACAACATCCGCTATATCGTATCCCTCATAATAATGCACTCTTCCCTGCATGCATACCACCGGCACATCGGTCACGTGGCCGAAAACGAACTGCCCCTTGTGCCCCGGGACGGTGGAAACCGGAAAGCCGTTTATCTCCTGATAGGGTATCACGGACGCGACCTTGATCGAGGTATCGGCATAATCTCCCAGGCCCGAGCCGAGAATAAGAGCCACCTTCGGCGTAAACGGGATCCTGTTCTTAATGCTCTCATAACATTTCGTAAGCTTCTCATAAACTGCATTACTCATTTTCTTTTTCCTCCTGCTCTGCGCCAATTTGCCTGCAAAATGTGCGTTTCAGAACAAACATGTTTGTTCCGATTCAGTCAGCTTACTGACTGAATGATTTCCTT
>DNAD01000029.1:0-229 GCA_003484785.1 Lachnospiraceae bacterium | reverse complement strand
TGGCGGCTCATCAGGTAGGTCATCCCTTCCTTCAGCCCGTCCACCGTCAGCCTGTTCATCCTGAATATATCCTTGACAGCCGTCTCGGCCTCCCTCCAGGGCGCATTCCCGGGAGCCATCTTCGGGTTCAGCCATATTATGCGTTTAAAATGCTTTTTCATCAGCATCAGCCATTCATAGCCCGACAGGCCGTCATTGGGCCCCCTGTAATTTCCGGTCTTTGAATACA
>DNAD01000191.1 GCA_003484785.1 Lachnospiraceae bacterium | reverse complement strand
AAAAACGGGAAACGCCGTGTAAAAGCGTTTCCCGTTTAGTTTTTCAATCCTTTTGTTATCTGTTCACTTTTACTATAACAGTACCGGTAAAGCTTTTTTCTCCGATAAGGACTGCCTTGTTTTTGTTTACATCCATGAGCATCAGCTTGTACTGATCGGCGGAAGGCTTGAAGGTGTTGTCATCGGTGATGATCTTTAAGGTATTTACATTGGTTATACTGCCGCCTGATGATTTAAGCCGGTCATCGTTTATCGTAAGCTTTATGTTGATATCAGGATCGGAAATATCTATCGGATTAATGGTATAGCTGCATTTCTTCGATTTAAGGTCAGAATTAAGCTCCTTTAATAATGATTTCAGATCTTCTGTCTCTTGTGTGGTCATACCGGCCTTTACCGCTTTAGTCGTGTTCAGAGCAAGCTTCGGGAAAAACCAGGCCTTTTTATTCGCCTCTTTATCGTTCTTTGCTTTTAAGTTGATCTTAATAAAATCCTTTGCAGAATACGACCCGTTACGTATCAGGCCCTGTTTGTCTATAAAGCTTGTCAATGAAGAAATATCGACATCGGCGTTCAGATCGTCATAAGGGGATATCTTCCTTGCCTGATATGAAATCGCATCCTCATAGCTTACCTTTACGGAAAAGCTGCCCTCTTTTTCCCCTATAAGACATTTTATGGTATCGCTGCTAACCTCCTTAACCTGGCTTTCAACCATTTCTGAGGGCTTGTTCTTAACCACCGTCACCTTGCAGGAGGCGGTTATATTAAGCTCACTGCTCTCAACCATGACTCTGGCGGTTCCCTTTTTTAAAGGCTTGACGACACCGTCGGTAGAAACGCTGATGATATTTTCCGAGCCGTCCGCAGCATAAAACCTTATTCTGCCCCCGTCATCGCTTTCCGGGACAACCGCTGCGCTAAGCTTTACCGATCCTCCGTCCACCAGAAGATACATATAGCTCTGTGACAGCTTAAGCTTCTTCTCCTGTTCGGGGGGATTCTCCTCATAATTACCACCGTAGATGGGCCAGAATGAGTCTCTTGCAAGATTAGCTCTTGTTACGGATTTCTCTTCTCTGTTCGCAGGCACCTCGTAATAATAACACCAGTCATAGCCCGCCGAAAAAGCTCCATCCGCATCATCGGAAACCGATTTCATGCGCCTCAGTACATTAGACTGTGTTCCGTTCAGCTCATATTCCATAAAATGAAGCTGTCCGTCAAGGCTGTGCCAGTCAAAGCCGTTATTATCACAGAAGGCCTTAAGATTATTCCACCGGCTGTTATGCCACTGACATATACCATAGCTGGTGCCGTTATCGCCAAGAGCATTTTCACGGAACCCCGATTCGCAGTATAAATTGGATAAGATACCGCAGGCGGCTGCACTGTTCATACCGAGCTCGGAAATCAGATAACTGTATATCCTCTCTTCATTGGAATTGGATGAATAGGCAAAAAACTCCTTACTGGCGATGGCTTCTTCACCGCTATCGCTTTTTGATGAATTGAGCTCCTTATGGGATGCGGAAAGTGGCTCATCTGAAATAAAAACGCTTACATAGGGCGCCGAAGCTGCGATATCAAAGCCATCGGGCAGACGGTAGAGGTTCTCATCAAGCCTGGGACTGAACTGGTAATAATAGCCTTTGGTGATATCAAAGTCATCTCCTACCGGAAACCAGGTAACTCCGGCTTCAATCCTCTCCCCGTTATTTAAGATCACGCTCAGAGTCTCCGGCATTCTTGCCGTAAGCTCTTCCAGCGTAAGCCCTTCTGATCTGTCAAGAAAAATAGCTCTGACATCTGTGGAAGGACTGTCAAACCCCGTGATATTTATAATATCTCTGTCTTCAGGATCGATCATTGAACCGATATCGGGCTGTGAAGCCCCTACCGGGATACAGAACAACGATAAGGCCAGAATAAAAGCCGAAATGAACAGAACATTACCAAAGAAGTTCCTTAGTGTTAACATAATACTCCCCTTTCATTATTATACGTTTTTCCCCTTTTATTATAATACCACAGATTCCATGCAACTTACAATATTTCTTACTTGTAATAAATTAATAAAAAGTTTATAATACATCAAGAGGTTTACATAAAGGGGAAGTATAAAGGAAAACAATATGAGGAAATCGGATCTGAATTATCATGATCAGGTAAATGTGGATAACACACTGCGCCTGAGAGAACTTATAACCACACTGCCCTCCTTCTGCAGGGATTTTTTCCTGGGCATAAAGGATACCACATCCACAAGGACCAGGCTGGCCTATGCTTACGATCTCAGGATCTTTTTTGAATATCTCAGAGATAACAATCCGATATGCGCAAAATATGAAATTAATGATCTTCCGCTGAGTATCCTTGAAGAGCTCAAGGCAATAGATATCACCGAATATATTGATTATCTCTCCTACTATGAAAAGGACGGAGAGATCATTACTAACGATGAGCGGGGAAAGCAGCGGAAGCTTGCGTCCTTAAGAAGTATGTATAATTATTTCATCTGCGCGGAAATGATCGAAAAGAATCCCTCCGCCCTGGTACAGATGCCAAAGCTTCATAAAAAAGAGATCATAAGGCTCGACCCGGATGAGGTTGCCATGCTTCTTGACAATGTGGAGGACGGTGAAAATCTCACTGACAAGCAGCTGGAGTTCCATAAAAAAACGAAGGTCAGGGATCTTGCGCTGCTTACTCTTCTGCTGGGAACTGGCCTTCGTGTATCCGAATGTGTGGGGCTTGATATTAAGGATGTAGACTTCAGGAATAACGGTCTCCTGATCAGAAGAAAGGGCGGCTATGAGGCCGTTGTATATTTCGGGGACGAGGTAGAGGAAGCCCTTAAGGCATATCTTAAGGAAAGGGAGCATATTATCCCGGCTTCCGGCCATGAAAATGCTCTGTTTTTATCTCTGCAGAATAAAAGACTGTCCGTTCGTTCGGTGGAAAAGCTTGTAAAGAAATATGCCCAAACCGTAACGACCCTTAAGAAGATAACTCCCCATAAGCTCAGGAGTACCTATGGAACAAATCTGTACAGGGAAACCGGGGACATCTATCTGGTTGCGGACGTTCTCGGCCATAAGGACGTCAACACCACCAGAAAGCATTATGCCGCTCAGGACGAGAACCGCCGAAGGATGGCCGCCAATGCGGTAAAGCTGCGGGAGCCTGTCTGAGCACGTATATCTATACTCGTACAGCCGGAACAGCTATATTTAAAAATTCTTTAACCCTGCCGGAATTTACCCCTCTCACTTATTCTGTCCCTATTCCATGTATGAACTGCCTGCGCAAATCACCACCGTATTGTTAAGCGTCAAGCAATAAGGCTCCCGGACATCAATCAAATTGATGTCTCAGGAGCCTTGTTCTCATTATCTGCAGCTCGGGATCAATTATTGATCAGCTTATCCTCTTCGTTATTCCAGCTGTAAAGCTTTCTGATCTCCTCTCCGATCTTCTCCGAAGGATGCTCGGAAGCTTTCTTTCTCATGGCCTTGAAGTGCACCTGACGACCTGCGGGAGACATGTCAAGAAGGAACTGCTTTGCAAAGCTTCCGTCCTGGATATCCGCAAGGATCTTCTTCATGGCCTTCTTTGTATCCTCTGTTATGATCTTGGGACCGGTGATATAATCGCCATACTCAGCGGTGTTTGAAATTGAATATCTCATTCCGGCAAAGCCTGACTGGTAGATAAGATCCACAATGAGCTTCATCTCATGGATACATTCGAAATAAGCATTTCTCTCATCATAGCCGGCTTCCACAAGGGTCTCAAAACCGGCCTGCATAAGAGCGCAGACACCGCCGCAGAGAACAGCCTGCTCACCAAA
>DNAD01000199.1 GCA_003484785.1 Lachnospiraceae bacterium | reverse complement strand
CACTTCGTGCCATTTTGGGATACATGATATAGTGCTTCCGAGCAAGCTCAAACACTATATCATGTATCCCAAAAGGTGCTGACGCACCTTTTGACCCTGACATCATAAGTATAACATAAAACAGGAATATGTGTAGCCATATAAGCGGCTCCTGCGGGCCTGTCCCTGTTCAGCCCGACGGGGAACGTTACTATTCACAGCCTTTTGGGCTGTGATAGTAACCGGGGAACAGCTTTTTGGGGTAATAAAGTGTTTCGAAATATGGTATAATAGGCCTGCCGGTCTGCTTTGCATTCGACGCCGTGCCGGTGAAGAGAGCGATGCCTGTTGCAGAGGATGCGGGTTTTTCCGGCCTGAAGGAGTTTAATAATGGAAGTGATAAGATTTATTTCGGGGCCCCTTATCGGAGCCTTTATCGGATATTTTACAAATTATATTGCTGTAAGGATGCTGTTTTATCCTCGTAAGGAGATTTATCTTTTCGGTCATAAGCTTCCCTTTACCCCGGGGGCAATACCCAGGGGCAGAGCGAGGCTTGCATCGGCTGTCGGGCATACGGTGTCGGATTCCCTTCTCACCAGACAGGACATAGAAAACCTGCTGCTGTCCGAGGAGGTAAAGGAGCATGTGACCGGCGCGATCATGAAGCATTTCAGCACACAGCTGGGAGAAGAGATCTGCGATCTGTCCGGGATGAGTAAGGACGAATACAGAGAAAAGCGGGAAGAGCTGAGCAGAGCCGTCAGCAGGGAGATCGTCGATTCAATTAATGTCAGATCGATCATGGAGGAATTCGGAGCGGACTATCTTAAGGAAAAGATCCACTCAAGAACCCTTGGCAAGCTCATTTCAAGCGAACGTATAGATTCTGTTGCCTTTTATATTGCGGATGATCTGCAGACTCTGGTAAATGAGAAGGGCCCGGATTACATTAAGAAGGTAGTGGATGATAAGCTGGCGTCTGCGGACAGCAGGTCGCTTGAGGAGATCATAAACGCAAATACGGAGGAAAACAATCTATCCGGCGTAATAACCGACAGTTATTGCAAACTTGTACGGGATAATATCGACAGATCCATGTCCCATATAGATATAGCTGCCGTTATTGAGGATAAGATAAATTCCATGCCCATAGATGAACTGGAAAAGATGATCCTGTCCGTAATGAAGCAGGAGCTTAATACCATTGTAAGTCTGGGGGCGCTGATCGGTGTCATTCTTGGCTTTGCGGGTAATCTTTTCTGAGGCTGCGGCTTAAAGACTCTTCAGAAAAAACCTGTTCATAGTGCTGTGCACCACTGCCTCAGGCCTTTCTATCTCCTTATATCCGCACTTCTCATACAGATGTATGGCCGCCTTCAGGTTATCATGGGTCTCAAGATAAATCTGTTTATATCCAAGCTCCGCGGCAGATGTTTCTATCTTTGCGATCATATCGTAGCTAAGACCTCTGCCCTTAACGCTGTCATCCAGATAAAGCTTCTGAAGCTCCGCACAGTCATCAAGCCCTTCAAACTCTGCCAGACCAATTCCTCCCAGCACCGCATCATCTATTGTGAGAGCATAGTAGACCCTCCTGTCCGGATCAGCATCGTAAAAATCACTCAGATGAAAGAGGTTTTCATCGAAATACACGGTTCCCGGGATATCAAGCCGGTGCGCCTTCAGATTTTTCCTCACCAGCTCTGCGATCGCCGCATCATAAGCAGGCGTTAGTTTTTTATAGATAATTGTTTCCGGCATATCAGATACCTCCTTAAAGATCACTCCCCTGTACAGTATACAACATTTTGACCTTTACTATAATAAGATGATGTCGGGGTAAAAAGGTGCTGACGCACCTTTTTACCCCAACAACATCATCATAATAACAAAAAGCAGCGAAGGATAAAACAAATAATATACATTTAACAAAATAATTATGATATACTTAATATATCGAGACCGAAAGTAAACCGGCCCTGTAACGGGGCTCTTTCGAAAGGAGTACATTTGAGACAATTTCAGACAATATATGATAATAAGGATCAATTTGTCCGCGAATTAGGAGAATGGAAAGAGACCTGCAAGGGCATCAGTGAAAACCGGTTTGTTTTTCACATTTTTTCCGATAAGGCACCGGAGTCCGATGTAAAGGAGGTCTTAGGTATCATAGACCGGATGATGCCGGAGGCTGATCTTATCGGATCTTCTGCTTCAGGTAATATCTATGAGGGCTGCGTCACCGAAAATCCCATTGCGGTTTCGGCCACGGTACTTGAACATGCGGATAGCTTCTTCAGGACAAGGCAGCTTATCGTCAGTGATATGGATGCCGAAAGCATCGAGGGAGAGCTTTCGGCCATGGCTGATGATTTTAACGGGGTCAAGGCGATCGAGGTCATTATGACCATCGACAGTATTCCCATCCGAAAGATCTGTTCGCTTTTAAAGCAGTATCTCCCCGCGTCTGTGCCGGTCTTTGGAGGCGGAGCCTTCGGAGATAACAGGCACGAAGCCTTTACCTTTGTAAAAAACGGAGAGTTCAGTAAAAGATCCATAGTTTTTCTGATGTACGGGGGAGAGGATTTTCATATCGCAAATACCTATGTAATGGGATGGAAGCCTCTTGGCGCGCCTCTTAAGGTGACAAAAGCCGAGAACAAGGTGCTGTATGAGCTTGATGGGGCGCCCGCCTTTATGACCTATCAGCATTATCTTCGTATCCCTAATGATGAAAACCTGTTTTATAATGCGCTGGAGTTTCCCTTCGCGGTTACGGTGAATGACAGGGTGGTGCTCAGGCATGCTCTTTACTGTGATGATAACGGAGCGCTTACCATGAGCACGGATATCCCGGAGGGCAGTGTACTGCATCTGACTTACGGCGATCCGGAAACTATCCTGGGAAATGTGAAAAAGAGCGCTCAGCATATTGTTTCCTTTGCTCCGGAGGTCATTGCGGTATTTGACTGCTTCGGGAGAAAGACCTTCTGGGGAAATAACGCGGATGCGAGCAAGGAGACGATCCCGTTTCATTCCATTGCCCCGACCTACGGCTTCTGTACGGCGGGCGAATTCGTGCGTCTTAAGGGCAGGGACGAGGAGATCATGCATCATAACCTCTCCCTTGTGATAGCGGGAATGCGTGAAGGCGGTCCCATGGAAAAGGAGATCATCGATAAGACCGGGGATCTGATGCAGCCTGATACGACTATGTCGTTAGTTAACCGTCTGGCCAATTATATCAATACCGCAAAGGCGGAGCTGGTGGAAGCTAACCGGACTCTTTCGATCCTCGCGGTGACCGACAGACTGACAAATATGTATAACAGAGGCGAGATCCAGAGACAGATAACGGAACGGATCAACGAAAATCTCCTGCATCCGGATCTTGACCATGCTACTACGCTGGTAATGCTCGATCTTGATAATTTTAAGAAGATCAATGATACATACGGTCATGCCGTGGGAGACGAGGTGCTCAGGAAGGTATCCGCGCTGATCCGGGAATCGGTTGAAAAGCTCAGGGCAGATGCCGTATCGGGACGCTGGGGCGGAGAGGAATTCATGATCATGCTGCCCGGTTACGATCAGAAAGCCGCGGCGGAGTTTGCAGATAAGCTGAGAAAGGATATTGCTTCCCTGGAATTTAAGGAGTTAAGCATGGCCACAGCGAGCTTTGGGGTGGCCCAGGCGCAG
>DNAD01000373.1 GCA_003484785.1 Lachnospiraceae bacterium | reverse complement strand
GTAAAATATTATACATTTTAATTAAAGTATTGGGAGGTAGAGAATGGACACGAAACAGTTGATCGCAGAAGGAAAGGCCGTTTTAGGCATTGAGTTTGGCTCCACCAGGATAAAGGCGGTGCTGGTTGACGAGAAAGGGCAGCCCATCGCTTCGGGCGGACACGGCTGGGAAAACAGATATGAGAACGGTATCTGGACCTATACCATGGACGATGTATGGGACGGTCTCAGGGATTGCTATGCAGATCTTAAAAAAGATGTTAATGATAAGTACGGAGTAAAGCTTACGGGCTTTGCGGCCATCGGTTTTTCGGCAATGATGCACGGATATCTCGCTTTTGACAAAAACGGAGAGCTCCTTGTTCCCTTCCGTACCTGGAGAAATACCATAACCGAGGAGGCGGCCGGAAAGCTTACTGCCGAGTTTGACTATAACATACCGCAGCGCTGGAGCATATCCCACCTTTATCAGGCGATATTGAATAAGGAGGAGCATGTAAAGGATGTGGCGTTCTTTACCACCCTTGCAGGCTATGTGCACTGGAAACTGACGGGTGAGAAGGTCCTGGGAGTGGGAGATGCCTCCGGAATGTTCCCCATAGACATAAATACCGGAGATTTTGACGCAAAAATGATAACCAGGTTTGACGAGCTGGTTGCCGCATCGGGCACCGGCTGCAGCTGGAAGCTTAAGGATATCCTTCCCGGGGTATTATCGGCAGGCGCCGATGCCGGAAAGCTTACCGAAGAGGGAGCAAAGCTTCTTGATCCTTCGGGAGAGCTTAAGGCAGGAATACCTGTTTGCCCGCCCGAGGGAGATGCCGGAACCGGAATGGTCGCCACCAACAGCGTAGCGAAGAGGACAGGTAATATTTCCGCCGGAACCTCGGTATTTGCAATGATAGTGCTTGAGAAGGAGCTTTCCAAAGTATATCCCGAGATCGATCTTGTAACGACCCCGGACGGCGCCCTGGTCGCAATGGTACACTGCAACAACTGTACCACCGAGATAAATGCCTGGGTAAATGTCTTTAAGGAGTTTTACGAGCTGATGGGACAGAAGGCCGATATGAACGAGCTGTTCACAAAGCTTTATTCCGTTGCCCTTGAGGGAGACGCGGACTGCGGAGGTCTGCTTTCCTATAATTATACCTCGGGAGAGCCTGTAACGGGCTTTGACAAGGGAGCGCTGGTATTTGCCAGAGGAGCCGAGGGCAGGTTCACTCTTGCCAATCTTATGAGGATGCACCTTTATTCGGCTCTCGGAGCGCTCAAGTCGGGAATGGATCTTCTGTTCAAGTCGGAGGATGTGAAGGTTGACGAGATGTTCGGCCACGGCGGCTACTTTAAGACAAAGGGAGTAGGCCAGAGGATCGCCGCAGCGGCGGTGGGAGCCCCCGTTTCGGTCATGGAGACCGCAGGAGAGGGCGGAGCCTGGGGCATAGCCCTGCTCGCAGCCTACATGCTTGCCAATGAAAAGGATACTGTTTCTCTCGGAGATTATCTGAATAAAGTGATCTTTGCGGGAAATAAGGGAGAGAAGCTTGCCGCAACGAAGGAAGAGACCGAGGGCTTTGACAGATTCATGGAGCTCTACCTTAAGGGCCTTAATATGGAGAAGGAGGCTGTCAGGCTTTTTGAGGCCTGATCTTACGGATGAATAAAAAGGATCTGCTGGAATTAAAACGCCGCCTTAAGGGCGATAAGCACAATATTGACCGTCTGGCCGGCTGTTATGTGGACGGAAACGGCAACAAGGTGGTAAAGCTCAACGAAACCTTCTTAAACCTTGAGACCGAGGAGACGGAGAAGTTTCTTGAAATAGCCAGAAAAGCCCTGGGCGGCACCATAGGGAATAACATCCTCGAGCTCGAGTTTCCAAAAGAGGAAGAGGAAGCGGGAGGAAAGCAGCAGTTTTTAAACGGCCTGCGCTCAAGCGCCCTTAACAATGAAGAGCTTTTGGATACCTTTTACGACCTTGTCATAAAGGGCTATCATTTTGACGGCAATTACCTCATACTGCTGTTTCATGATACCTATGATATCATGACAAGAACCTCCGACAATCTGAAGCTTGATGAGTCGGAGGAGGTATATGAATACATTCTCTGCGCCATCTGCCCGGTGGTGCTCTCAAAGCCCGGGCTTGGTTATATCCAGACGGAAAACCGCATAGGCGCAAGGATAAGGGACTGGGTAGTGGGAGCCCCGGATCTGGGCTTTCTCTTCCCGGCCTTCGATGACAGGGGAGCCGATATCCACAGGGTCGATTACTTCATAAAGGATGCCGGGGATTCCAATCCCGACTTCATAGAGGATGTTCTCGGCTGTGGAGCCAAGAGAACGAAAAAGGAAAAGCACAGGGCCTTCTGCTCCATTATAAAAAATGCTTACCGTCATGATGAGGACAGAGGCGAGACTGTTCTCATGGAGATAGAGGACAGCCTTAATATCATGGCGGAAGAAAATGCTGCGGCAGAGGAAGGAGACTCCTTCATCGGGGTGGACGACCGGGTGCTTACGGAGGTCCTTAATGAGAATGAGGTGGAGGAAGAGAGCGCAAAACAGATAATCGAAAACGTCCGCAGGGAGTTTTCCGATGAGGAGGTGTGCGCTCAGGATCTGGTGGATACCAAAGCCCTGAGCGCCTACACTGCCCAAAAGAGGGAACGGGAGCTTGTTAAGGAGGTAGAGAGCTTAAGGACGCAGCTTTCGGACATTAAGGCTTTTCCGGAGGATACTGAGCCTTTGGACGGCGACGGACAAGAGGATCGAAACGCCCTGGTGGAGCTTAAGGTAAGCCGGGACCTTGAAGAGGAGGTCGCGGTCAGGCTCATAGATGAGCAGAAATATGTTGTTATTCCTCTTAAGGAGGGCTCCGATATACGGGTAAACGGAAAGAACGTTGCCTACGAATAAATCAAAGATGCGCACGGATCCGGCACGGAAAATGCCGATAAATCGGCCCGGATCCGGCGCAGGAAACGAATAAAGTGCAGCCACTTAATTCGTTTCCTATTTCTATGTAAAGGATGATAAAAATGGAAACGATCGAATTCAGATATGACACACAGCTGCTGCTGGATAAATATGTGGAGGCGGGAGAGGATCCCGACGATGTATCGGATGATCTTGTGGACGAGATCAGAGATCATATAATCGAAAATTTCAAGGGAGATTCAATGGTGGTCGCGGGAGATACCGGCGAGGATGAGAACGGGGAAAAGGCGGTAGTGAAGCTTCACTATCATACCAATGAGCCCTGGATGGTGCTGGAATACTGCCGCAGCCTCGGAGAGATCTACGATATTGTTGTAGAGGACATGGACAGACAGTCCCGGGGCCTGAAGGGGTAAGTATGGGCGACTCGGTTGAAATGAGCTTTTCCGGACTGCTCGGAGAAGGCAGGAACAGATATATAGCGGTCAGCTTTTCCTGCGGGGAAAAATACGCGGAGGGTGAGATCCCGTCCTGCAGACTTAAGAAGAACAAAGGTTTTTCAAAACAGGAGGCGGAGAGCCTTGAAGCTTATATGTCCGATAACAGGGACGATATAATAAGGCAGGCTAAAAAGATCAATCCCCTTCGCGCCTTTATGAAGGGATAATTTACGACGAAAGAACAAAAAGGCAATGGCAAAGCAGAAGCTAAGGGTGGAAAAACAGATAAAGCGTTTTGTCAGGGATCAGATAAGCCGGCAGGAAAAGCTTAACGAAAAGGAAAAAATGAGCCCTCTGATGCAGGCCATCAAAGCGGTACACAGTGTGGCCGCCGCAGGAGATTCCCTTTCGGAAGAGGATCTCAAGAGACAGCGGGCAGGCCAGGATCTTTTCAGCAAGCTTGCTACTCCCCCGATAGGGGTGTCCTCCCGGCCGGTTATGGTCGATGAGATAAAATGTGAGTTTACCGATCAGGATCTGGGACATGATAAAAGACATGTGATCCTTTACTGCCACGGGGGAGGTTATACCTGCGGCAGTATTAATTATGCAAGGATACTTGCCAGCAAGCTCTCGATACATACCGGGCTTTCGGTTTTTTCCTTTGAATACAGGCTTGCTCCGGAGAATCCTTATCCGGCGGCTTTGAAGGATGCGCTGCAGGTCTGGGATTATCTCATGATGCTGGGGTACGGGGCGAAGGATACGGTGGTGGCCGGTGACTCGGCCGGGGGAAACCTTGCGCTTGAGCTCTGTCTGGGCCTCAAGAAGCAGAGAAGGCTTCTGCCCTGCGCCCTGGTGCTTATGAGCCCCTGGACCGACATGACCATGAGCGGGTTTTCCTATGAGGAGTGTTTAAACATCGATCCTATGCTGACGCCCGATTATATACGGGCCTGCAGGAGAGCCTATGCGGGGGATGCGGATTATAAAAGCCCGGATCTCAGCCCGATTTTTGCGGACCTTGAGGACTTTCCCCCGACCCTCATACAGGTGGGGACCAATGAGATACTTAAGTCGGACAGTGAGCTTCTGGCCGAAAAGCTTACCGGCCAGGGGGTATTTTCAAAGCTGGAGATATATGAGGATTCCTGGCATGTATTCCAGCAGATGCCTCTGAGACGATCTTCAAAGGCGCTGAGCCAGGCCGCGGATTTTATCGGAAGGGTGATATATGATTAAGACGGAGGGGTTATGCCAAAGGATACATGGTACAGGGTAGACAATGTGGCAAAGGTCTTTCTTGCCTCTTATAACAACAGAGATACCAGATCCTTCAGGGTCAGCTGTACCCTTAAGGAGGAGATAGAGCCTGAGCTTCTGGACATGGCTCTGAAGCAGGCCGTGCAGGA
>DNAD01000033.1 GCA_003484785.1 Lachnospiraceae bacterium | reverse complement strand
TCAGGTCGGTTATGATCTTAACGTCATCCTCCTTAAGGACCATGATATTGGTCCCGTCAAGGCCTACGGTATATTTTATCTTTACAAAAACGCAGGGGCGCTCGTAATCCTCTACTATCTGATCCCACGTTGCAAGCTCCACCACCGGCGTTGTGATATTGACCTTCTGGTTTACCAGCGAATAAAGGGTGGTGGCCGAGGTGCCCATGCTGATATTGGCAACCTCTCCGACGGCATCCTTTTCTATGTCCGTCAGCAGGCTCTCATCCGGAACCTGTTTTTCACCTCCCGAGGCCGCGGGGGCCGCTTGGGGGGCATCGCCTGAGGGGGCCGCGGCAGCGTCATCGCCGCCTTCCATCATGCCGTTAAGCAGGGCATTTATTTCGTCCTGAGACAGCATGCCATCCATCTGTTACCCCTCCTCTCGCAACACCGTCGTAACCCTGACCGCATAGCCGTCTCTCGACGTTCCCGGCAGGGACTTGAACTTCTTTATATTCCCCACGTACACATCCATCTCGGTGTCTATCTTGGAATTCAGCTTTATTATATCACCTACCTGCAGATTTACAAAATCGCTGACCGTGATTGAGCTCTTGCCAAGGACAGCTTTTATCGGCATTGAAACCTTTCTGATGATATTCTCAATGTTTTCGTTATATGTCTCGTCGCTGTTCTCCTTCATTGAGGCAAACCAGAACTTGGTATTCAGCTTGTCCATGACATTTTCCAGCGTAAAATAAGGGAGACATATATTCATAAGGCCTTCCACGTCACCGATCTTTATATTCAGAGTGACGATGGCGATCATCTCACTGGGAGCTATGATCTGAGCAAACTGGGGATTGGTCTCGATCCTTTCAAGTATGGGCGAAATCTCGACCACATTCATCCAGGGCTCTCTTAAGAGCTGAACACAGACCACCAGGAGCTTATCTATTATGGTTCTCTCGATCTCCGAGAAATCCCTGGTCTTCTCGATCGCATCGCCCTGTCCCCCGAGCATGCGGTCTATCATGGCAAATCCCAGATTTGCCGCGAGCTCAAGTATGATATTTCCGCCCAAAGGCTGGAAATTTATGATGGCCAGCAGAGCGGGATTGGCAAGCGCATTTGAAAACTCCATGAAGGTACAGGCCTCGGAGCTCATCACGCTGACCTGGATATTCTTTCTGAGATATACGGGAAGATTGGTGGATAACAGTCTCCCGTAATGTTCAAAAATGATCTCAAGGGTTCTTAAATGCTCCTTGGAGAACTTGGCAGGACGTTTAAAGTCATAGTTTTTCGCGACCTTCTCATCAGATTCCGCCAGATCCTCCGCATCCAGCTCTCCCGAGCTGAGCGCAGCCAACAGGCTGTCTATCTCATTTTGTGAGAGAACATCTGCCATTTATACTCACCTCCGCGTCGATCTGCATGCAAATCGTGCGCTCCGGCACAAGCTTTCGTTTGTGCCGATCCGTTCAGCCTGCTGAACGGGTCATTTTCTTTTCAATCTTCGCCGGCCAGTCTGCATTACTGACACTTAAAGTCTCTGAAATATACCTCGTATATAAATTTGGAATCAAACATTTCCTGAAGCTTTGCAAGTATGGCGTTCTCCAGTCCCTTCTGATCCGCCAGGGCCTCGTCCTTTGTATAGCTTCCGACCACGCTCATGATCTCACTGCGGATCTTGCTCACGTTTTCATCAAGCAGGGGACGGACCTCGGCGTAATCCTTGCTGGTCTTATCGATCGAAAAGGAAACAGAGACCATGGCATAGTGATCCTGCCCGTCTCCGCTCGGGGCAAGGGCTATCACCATCTCATCGTCTATATTGTAGGTCTCCGTATCCGCAAGGGAAGGAGTCGTGTTCGGCATATATGCGTTGGGATCAAGCTCCAGCTCGAGCACCGCGGAAATATCGTTTATAAGCGCGGCAGTCTTTTTGTTGGCGGACATGGTGGAGACCATCATCACTCCGGTAAGCACCACATTGACCAGCGACAACGCACATATAATGACCAGTATCAGATTTCTCTTCATAACAAATGACTCCTTACTGCACCGGTTTGCTGGCAAACCGTGTGCTTCGGAAATTTCCGATTACCACTCAGTAGGTGCTGAGGGTATGATAAATCTTGATCTCTACCCTTCTGTTCTGGGCTCTGCCCTCGGGCGTAGAGTTATCGGCTATCGGAACATACTCGCCTCTGCCCGAATGCTTGACCATGGCCGGGTCCAGCCCCGAATTATCTACAAGATATTCAAACACCGCAAGCGCCCTTGCGCTTGACAACTCGTTATTATCCTTAAACTTCGCGGTGCTTATCGGAACATTATCGGTATGGCCTTCTATCTCTATAACGCTCTTTCCGTACTTCTTAAGGATGCTTCCTATCTTATCAAGCATCGGCTTGGAATCTTCCTTGATGGCCGCAGAGCCGGAATCAAACAGAAGCGCTCCGTTTAAGGTAAGGGAAACATACTGGGAGGTGAAATCAACATCCACCTGCGCCGCAAGGGATTCCTCCACCAGTATCTCCTCTATGATCTCCGCAAGGCTTTCCGATTCCTTGAGCTGCTCCTGCTCTATTTCCTTAAGAACATCGCTCTTTGTCTCGGAATCGGTCTGCTTTCCCATCTGATACATGTAGTCATCCAGCTCGTTGAGCTGACTTACTCCGTTTGATACCAGAATGCCGTCCCCTATGGACTGAGCTCCGCCGTTAAATATACTGTAGGATTCGGTAAAGGAGGCAGCCAGCTGTTCGAACTTCTCGGCATCAACCGTAGACATGGCAAAAAGCATAACGAAGAAGCACAGCAACAGATTCATCAAGTCCGAGAACGTCGCCATCCATGCCGGTGACCCTTTTGGCGGATCTTCCTGCTTTCGTTTTGCCACTATTCCTCACCTCCGCCGTCACCGCCGATAGCGCCCCTTGCGCTGGGAGCCAGAAAGGACTTGAGCTTTTCCTCTATGACTCTCGGATTTTCACCGGCCTGAATGGAAAGCAGACCCTCGATAACGATTTCCTTGACCTGCATTTCGATGCCGTTTATAGCGCTCAGCTTTTTGGATACCGGAGTACAGATCCAGTTTGCCAGAACCGAGCCGTAAAAGGTAGTAATAAGGGCAACCGCCATGTTCGGCCCCAGAGACGATACATCATCCATATGATACAACATCATAACAAGACCTATCAGGGTACCTATCATACCCCAGGCAGGTCCGTTCGCGCCAAGATCATCCCAGAAGTTTATATTCTGTTTATGCCTTCCCTCTATGTTTATCAGCTCCGTCTCCATTATTCCCCGTACAAGCTCGGGATCGGTACCGTCAACGATCAGCATGATGCCCTTTTGAAGGAAAGCATCATCAAGCTCCCCTGCCGCCTCTTCCAGAGACAGGAGACCCTCTTTACGTGCCACATTGGACAGCTCTATTATTTTTGTGATGATCGCGCCCGTATTTACCGACGGAAGCTTTAAGCTTATCGTAAAGCTCTTAAGGCCGTTGATATAGTCGGGGATCTCATATGCCGCAAACATCGCCATGAAAGCCCCGCCAAAGGTGATCATTGCACTCGGCGCATCAAGAAAGTATACGATTCCCGCAGGACCATCCTGTCCTATGGCGATGGATACGATCATGAATACAAGGCAAAGTACAAGACCTATCAGGGTAGCAATATCCAATACTCCCACCTACCTCATTAAAGTTTTCCCCATAAAAACTTCAGGAACTAAAAATATCCCGCTTAAAAGATTTTACTAGATTTTTCACTTCTTGTCTACGTTCTTTTATCAGAATTTTTTTGCCGTTGGTAAGAGTCAGCACAGTATCCGGCGTCTCCTCCACGGTCTCTATCAGGTCCTCATTCACCAGGATCTTTACGTCATTCAGCTTGGTTACTTCTATCATCTTGTGTCACCGATCTGCGCCGGTTCCGACAGGATCGTGCGCTTCGGAACTAACTTTAGTTCGTTCCGATTCAGTCTGCTCCGCTGACTGAGCGATTTCGCTGGTATCATTTTCCGAAAAAAGTCCCGGCCTTTTTCTGATGCTTCTAAGCTTCTCCTGCGCTTCCTTCACGCTTTTGCAGCCATCAAGTATCATATCCACCATATCCAGAATCGCGTCAAACTGATGATCAGTCATAAATGCACCCTCCATTGATACGCTCCTTTCCTATGGCCGGACAGGATTATTTGTACCCTTGCCGAATATTCCCGATCCGTAAACCAAAAAACGCCATGTCTTTTTGCCCTGATCGTATTCCGATAACAGTATACAACATATAGCCCCGTTTGGCAAATCCAGCCCCAAGCTGTAGAATTTATTACGATCAAAGGAAAGGCTGGCAGAACCGGCCTTTCCTTTGTAAATGAACTTGCAGCAGACGCGCGTATGAAACGAACCGTAAGTTTGATCCATTTCCTGCATAACGTCGACTTTAAAGCAGTTTTTAGTATTTATGTGATGCTTATCTCTTCAGGTTCGTAAGCTCCTCCAGCATGGAGTCGGAAACCGTTATGATACGGCTGTTGGCCTGGAAACCTCTCTGGGTGGTGATCATATCGGTAAACTCGGCAGAAAGATCCACGTTTGACATTTCCAGCACGCCGGCAGTGAGCTTTCCTACGCCGTCCGAGGTTACGTCCATTCCGATACCGTCGAAATCACCGGAGTTCTGGGTGGTTGCGTAAAGGTTTTCACCGATCTTCTCAAGTCCCGAAGGGTTCTCAAACTGAGCTACCGCAATCTGTCCCAGTACTCTCTGGGTTCCGTTATCGTAGGAGGCGAATATCTTTCCGCTCTGGTCTACGGTAAGTCCGGACATCTTACCTACCTTACGTCCCATGTAGTTGCCGTCGTAGTCACCGGGCTTGCCGGCAAGGGTCGAGGTCTGGTTGTTGTCCCACATTGTGGTGGTGTCGGCGGCAACGTTGAAATTTACAAAACCGTCGGTGTTAGTCGATGCAGTCCTTGGTATACCCTTTTTGTCATATACAGGAGAATAACCGCCCG
>DNAD01000361.1 GCA_003484785.1 Lachnospiraceae bacterium | reverse complement strand
GACCGCGACATCTCAAACACTGCCGGAGCTCTGATAACGATCTCAAACCTTGATCAGATCAATGAACAGAAGGGACGTAAGGCCGGTGATGAATCGATCCTCAGATTTTCAAAGGTCTTTGAGCTTATCGGCAACAAATACGGTTTTGTCGGCAGAAACGGCGGCAACGAATTCCTTATCGTGATCGATGATTGCGACCCGGCAAAGATGCAGAACTTTGTCAACGATCTCAGTAATGAGATCCAGAACGAATTCGGAGACACTAAGCAGGGAGAGATGCCCATCAGGATTTCCTTCAGCTTTGCATTTAATTCGGAGGAAAAAGTCTCTACCATGGCTGAGCTTATTTCAAGAATGTATAAGGAGACCCAGACAGCGTAAATGGCTAACTTTAACCATGATTACATAGGTAACTTGGTTATGCGGGCCCAGGCGGATGATTCAGATGCTTTTGCGGAGCTTTATGCCCTTACCTATAAGCACATCTATAACTATGCGGGACATTATCTAAGGGACGAATATCTGGCTCAGGACGCGATGCAGGAGACCTATGTTTCCGCCCTTAAAAATATCAGAAAGATCAAAGAACCCTCCCTGTTCGTGGCCTGGCTGAATCAGATCTGTTTCCATGTCTGCTACGACATGAGCAAAAAGAACGACGCCGGTTACGATACCGCCATATCTCCGGAGCTTCTGGAGGTTCTTAAGGATGAACATACCTATCATGATCCGGTATTAAACTATGAGGACAAGGAACAGACCGAGGCAATAAAAAAATCTGTGGCAGAACTGCCCTTTAACGAACAGCAGGTCATTGTAATGAGATACTACAATGATATGAAGCTCGAAGATATCGCAAGCGCGATGAACGTTTCAAGAAGCTCGGTAAAGCGATATCTGATATCCGGCCGGGAAAAGCTGGCGCGGAAGCTGTCGGAAGGGGGTAGACGGTCATGATAGGCAGGAAGAAATACAGTATGGATCTGAAGAGTGCAAATGATATCCTTCAGAACGTACTTAAGGAAAACAATAAAGAACCGAATACTGTTCCGTTTGACAGACTTGTGTTCTCTAACACCGTGAATGTGGCCTTTGCCAAGACCGGAAGGATAGCAAGTCTATGTTTGCTTGTGCTGATAGCTCTCTCACCTCTGGCCTTTAAAGATAACGGCTTCAGTGTCAGAAATTCCGGTCTTATCGAAAAGATAATAGTTTCGGATCATCAGCTCTATTCGGATCATTTTGTTATGTATCTTAAGGGCAGTAATATAGATTACGATAATATCTACGCAAGAAAACCGGACGGTACCTTTGTATTTCCGACCTCCGTTGATGAAAAGACCGGAGAGGTCACCTTCCCCTATGAAGGGCTGAGCTTGAATATCTATATACCAGATCTGAACGGAAAGGTTTTACAGGCAATACTCAGTGCTGAATAATGATTCTTCAGGAAAAAAAGTCTGGGCCGCCAGACCATACCGCACCTTCGTAAAAAAGACTGTCCTGGCGCCGTCTGCCCTTTTTCTGCTTCTTTTCCTTAACGCCTGCGGCTCCGCCTTTTCCGGAAATGCACGGGCTATAAGAGAGGGAAAGACAGTTATAACCTCAACCGGCGAAACGGAACGGGACAATACTCCCGTTGTGCTGATCCCCTCCCTTGAAGGAGATGATATCCTGGGTAATGAAAAGATAAGCATCAATATCTCAAACGCCTCGGAGGGTTATATCGCGGTAAGCTATCTCGGAGACAGTGACAGGGCAAAGCTTCAGCTTACCGGCAACGGCCAGGTAACCTATACCTACGATCTTTTTACCGGAGAAGACGAGGTCATACCCCTGACTGCCGGCTCGGGCACCTATGTTTCGACTGTTTACGAAAACATCGACGCAAACCAGTACGCAACCATCTTTGCTACTGAATTCACGGTGGATATCACCAATACCTACGGTCCCTTTCTGTACCCTAACATGTACGTGAACTTCAGCCCTGATTCGGAAGTGGTAGCTCTTGCCGCCATCCTTGCCAAGGGCTCCACCAGCGATCTTGAGGTGGTTTCGAGAATATATCAGTATGTTATCGACAATATCAGCTATGATCACGAAAAGGCTGAGACCGTTGAAAGCGGCTATATACCCGATGTGGACGAGATCCTTTCCCTCAGAAAGGGTATCTGCTTTGACTATGCCGCAATGATGTCCGCCATGCTGAGGAGCCAGCGCATACCCTCACGGCTTGAGATAGGCTATGCGGGGGACGCCTACCATGCCTGGATAAGCATCTATACTCCCGATACGGGCTGGCTTGAGGGTATGATAGTTTTCGACGGGACTACCTGGTCACTCGTGGATCCCACCTTCGCCGCAAATACCGATAATGCCGATGACCTTGCAAGCTTTATCGGAAGCGGGGACAATTATTTTACGAAGTACGTTTATTAGATCATAGCTAAAGGCACGATCCGAAGATCGTGCCTAAGCGCACGATTTGTTTTCAAGTTACCAT
>DNAD01000130.1 GCA_003484785.1 Lachnospiraceae bacterium | reverse complement strand
ACCGTCACCGACTTGGCCAGATTCCTGGGCTTGTCCACGTCGCATCCCTTAAGCACCGCAGTATAATACGCTATCAGCTGAAGCGGCACGGCGGCCACCATCGGCATCAGAAGCTCGTCCGCCTCGGGAAGCGTTATGATATGATCGGCAACATTATCCTCTACCGTAACCCCGGCAGCGCAGATAAGGATGACCATTGCCCCCCTGGATCTTACCTCCTTAATATTGCTGACGGTCTTCTCCACCAGCTTTTTCTGGGTGGCCACAGCGATCACCGGCATATCCTGCGTGATCAGGGAGATGGTCCCGTGCTTGAGCTCGCCCGCTGCGTAAGACTCCGAATGTATATAGGATATCTCCTTAAGCTTAAGGGAGCCCTCCATGCTCAGGGCATAATCCAGGCCCCTTCCTATATAAAGAAGGCTGTCGGCGTTAAGAAGCCTCGAGGCCGCATACTGACACTTCTCCTTAAGCAATATAGCCTCGTCTATGATCTTCGGCATATCAGTCAGCTTTTCAACCAGGGCCCTGCACTCCTCCTTTGTGATCCTGCCCTTTATAAAAGCAAGCTCAAAGGCCAGAAGATACATCACCGATACCTGAACCGTGTAGGCCTTGGTGGAAGCCACGGAGATCTCCGGTCCCGCATGGGTATATACCACCATGTCGGCCTCTCTTGCTATGCTGGAGCCCTTGACGTTTACGATCGCCAGGGTATCGGCCGACAGCTTCTTTGAAAGCTCCAGGGCAGCCCTGGTATCCGCAGTCTCACCCGACTGGGAAATGAGGATCACCAAATCATCCTCCGTGATCAGAGGCTCTCTGTACCTGAATTCCGAAGCGATATCCACGATGACAGGAACCCTTGCCAGGCTCTCTATCACGTATTTTCCGACCATTCCCGCATGCATTGCGGTACCGCAGGCAACGATGAAGATATTCTTATAGGATCCGAGCTTTTCGGCGCTTAACCCCTCTGCTGAGAAATCAGGCATGCCGTCGCTTATCCTTGGCATGATCGTCATTCTTACGCTCGAGGGCTGCTCATGGATCTCCTTGAGCATGAAATGCTCAAACCCGCCCTTTTCGGCAGAGTCAACATCCCAGTCCGCCGTCTGCCTCACCTTTTTTATCTTATTGCCGTGAACGTCATATACCCTTACCCTGTCTGCCCGAAGCTCGGCTATCTCGTTCTCCTCAAGCAGATAGTAATCCCTGGTATATCTTATTATTGCGGGCACATCCGAAGCGATAAAGTTCTCGTCCCCCGAAAGCCCCACGATAAGCGGCGACTCCTTCCTTACCGCATAGATCCTGTCAGGAAAATCCCTGAACATGATGCCCAGTGAGTAGGAGCCCCTGATCTCGCCGATGACCTTTGCAATGGTCGCTACGGGATCGTCGCTCATGTAATAGTCAAGGAGCTTTGCCACTGTCTCGGTATCGGTCTCGCTGATAAAGCTGTAGCCCTCGGAGATCAGGAAATCCTTGATCTCCTTGTAGTTTTCGATGATACCGTTATGAACTATCGTGACCCTCTTGTTTCCGTGAGGATGGGAGTTGATATCCGAGGGCTCCCCATGGGTAGCCCAGCGGGTATGCCCTATCCCGGTATGTCCTTCGGGAACCCCGTCCTCCTCAAGCTTCTTTACAAGATTGGCAAGCCTTCCCTGTCTCTTTTCAACTTTGATAACGCCGTTATCTATCACTGCGATCCCGGCTGAATCATACCCCCTGTACTCCAGCTTGGAAAGCCCGTCAATGAGGACCTCCGCGGCCGGTCTGTTTCCTACGTAACCAACTATTCCGCACATTATTCATTCTCCCCTTTTTCATTGCTGTGTGTTTAATAAACGCCAGACAGCTCTGCCATTTACTATATGATTTATCAGTACATGATCTTGCCGAGCCTGTAGCCGGCAAACCTGAAGCCGCAGGTTACCGCAAAGGGAACGATAAGGTACCCCTTCCCCAGTCCCTTAAAATAACCGTAGGCTGTTTTTACATATTTAATACCCTCCGATTCCGAGGACACATCTCCGAATATCTCAGGGTGCGCCTTCTGTGATCCGGCAAGGGTCATATTTCTCTTAAACTGCTCGATGTTAGTAAAGCAGTGGGAGTGGATCACCTCCGCATCCGCCTTGTATCGTATAAAAAAGCCTGCGTCGAGCGCCCTCCTTGCATATATCATGTCCTCGTTGAAGGGGGTGCTGTCCGGAAAACCTCCCAGCTCATCGAATATCTTCCTATCATACATGGCGCAGACATTGGAACAGAAGAAAGCCTTGATCCCCAGCGTTTTTATGTCTTCCTTTGATTTAAGCCTGTCCTGCTTCGGATAATTATACTCTCTGGAAAAGCGCTCTCCGGGCGAAGCATCGGGCGAGGCGACCTGCCTTGCGTAGCACACCGCAACCCTTCGGTTTTCGTCATTTTCCTCTTCAAAGCCCCGAAGCATCCTCTCCACCAGAAACTCATCCGCGGGCACCGCATCATCCGTCATAAGCAGTACACGCTCCGCATCGCTGCAGCTTACGCCCCTGTTTCTGGTGCCTCCGTGGTCAAATTCGCTTTTCTTAAGCTCGTGCACCTCTATAAGGGTCTCGCTCTGTGCCGGAGAAGGGGTTTCCGCAGACGATCCGGCGTTGAAGGAGCTTATTTTCAAAGGCTCCTCCCCGTCCTCCCTGGTATGCATCAGGATGATCTTACCGGGCCTGTGGGACTGCCTCAAAAGAGCTTGTATAAGCTGTGTAAACTTATTGTCCGGCCTGTATACCGGAATAACCGCATCAACCCTCATGTAAACCGCTTTCCACGCCGATCCTGCCGCCTGTGAACCGGATCATTTCATTTAATACGCATTCTCATTCACAAAGCCCTTGAAGATGGTCATGAACATGATCTTGAAATCAAAGCTCATGGTCCAGTTTTCTATATAGTAAAGATCGTATTCTATCCTCTTTTCGATGGAGGTATCTCCCCTTAGGCCGTTTACCTGCGCCCAGCCCGTAAGCCCCGGCCTCACCTGATGCTTGATATTATACCTTGGGATCTCCTCCTGATACTTCTCCACAAAGGAAGCCCTCTCCGGTCTCGGCCCCACAAGGCTCATCTTCCCGGTAAAGATATTAAAGAACTGGGGCAGCTCGTCAAGGCTTGTACGTCTTAAGAACTTTCCAACCTTTGTTACCCGGGGATCGTCCTTCACCGTCCAGCGGTTCATCTCATCCTCTTCGCTCTGCTCTATCATTGTCCTGAACTTGTACATCTTGAAGGTCTGGTTATGCAGCCCTATCCTCTCCTGGGAATATATGACAGTACCCTTTGAGGTGAACTTGATGATAAGGGCTATGACTATCATGAGTGGAGCGCAGAGAACTATGCCCACAGAGGAGCCTATGATATCCACTATCCGCTTTAAGGCAGCGTTAATATTGTTAGTCAGGGGAACGTGCCGTATGTTTATAACAGGAAGCCCCTGAATGTCCTCGGTATAGGGCTTGTCGGGAATGATGCCCGAATAGTCCGGGATGAACTTGGTATGAACCCCTGATTTCTCGCAGAGTGAGACTATCTCCCCCAGCCTTCCGTATTCCGAAAGAGGAAGGGTTATGGCGATCTCATCAAGCTTGTTCTCCGGAAGGATAATTATAAGGTTATCGATGGCGCCCAGAACCTTCACGCCTTTGTACATGGTGCCCCTCGGCATCCTGTCGTCAAGGATCCCTCTTATCACATAGCCCCACTGGGGATTCAGCCTTATCCTGTTTATATAGGACTCCGCCGATTTTGAATAGCCTACGAGGAGCACGTATTTGATATTGTAGCCCCGTCTCCTGAAAAATCTCAGGATATATCTGATAATATTTCTTACGAAGGTCTCAAGGGTTATGTTGAAGGCCCAGAAGATCCATATCATGGAACGGGAGAAATGAGGCTGGTCGATCATATAAAGCACCACTATGATCATTATGGCCCCCACGCTGTTGGCCTTTATGATATTAAAGATCTCAGCCTTTCTTCCCGTGGCTCTCTTGGAATTATAAAGGTTGAACTGGTAATACAGATAGAGATAGACCGGAATGATATAGTAAAGCGCCCTGAAATAGTACCTGGTGGGAAGCCCTATTGAATAGGAGATCAGCCCGCTCTTAAACTTAAAAAACCACGCAAGCCAGTAAGCCCCCGCTATGACGAACGCATCCAGAAGCACATGCAGTCTGTTAAATAGTGCCTGATTGTCTTTGATCATGATCAGAACCTTACGGCTGGAGAAAGACCTTCAGCTTTTCAAGGTCTTATCCTGTCACCCTCCGTATAGTATTTATCCAAAGCTCAAGCTGAAGCCTGAGATAATTAACGAAATTTTCCGGCCTGAACCGGTATTTCTCCGCCTGAGCGCAGAGCTTAAAGCCCTCCGCAATGCCCCCGGCATATGCCCTCCCCAGGCCCTTCTTTGTAAAAAAACAAAGCTTTATCAGATGCCCTGCAATAAGCAGGGGAAGGTTCAGTATAAGCTGTATCAGGGGCATATTTTTATATAGAAGAAAAATATTATTCCTGGCGCTCAGCCTTACCTTAAAGGCATTATGCCGTGAGCCCGAGGTGGCGCTTCCCGCGTGATACACAAGGGCCTCGGGACAGAACCTGACCGAATAGCCGTTGATCCTTGCCCTGTAGCAAAGATCCACATCCTCAAGATAACAGAAATGTCTCTCATCAAACATTCCGGTTTTCTCAAAAAGGTCTCTGCGGTATATCGCCGCTCCCCCGCAGGCCGAGAACAATGCGCAGTCCTCATCATAGGCTTTTGCCGGCCTGTCCTTTCCCAGAGCAAAGGCCCAGCCCAGTGCGCAGTAAAGATCCCCTGCGGAATCGATCCTGTCCTTCTCGAAAAGCTTTAACATCTTTGCCTGATACGAGAAAACACTCTTTCTATTATCTATTGCTTTATAAAGTTTTTCAAGAAAATTTTTATTAACAACCACGTCGTTATTTAACAACACCACATATTCCGACGAGGTTTTCTTTATCCCCTCGTTAACCGCCCTCGCAAAACCGTAGTTCTTATCAAGCCTGATAAGCTCTGTCTCGGGAAATTCCCTCTCGATAAGCTCGCAGCTTCCGTCCTCCGAGCCATTGTCCACCACGCAGACATAAAAATCCCCAAAAGTCTGCTGTTTAAGGGATTCAAGGCACTCCCTTATGTAGCGGAGCCCGTTAAAATTAGGGATAATAACAACCGCTTTTTTATTCTGCTTTTCCCGATATCCCGTCTCCCCCATTTTAAGGTTCTCCCCGCGCCGATCCGGCCGCTTTTCAGGCAGGATCATTTCCTATGTGCCGATCTGCCTTGCAGATCGTGCGCACAAATTACTTTATACTCTTCTGAACCGGGCGAAGGGGTCATATACATATACATATTTATCGCCCAGTCTTTTTGCATCAAACTCCTTCAGGGTCTCGGTCATGCTGCCGCCTTCAGCCAGCCATTCAAGCAGGGCCTCCTTCTTTATCATCACGCAGCTTTTATCCAGCCTGTCGGTCTCGTTCTGTATGGAGGCTCTGTGCATATACCCGGAAAAATGGCCGTTCATGCCTCTGAACCTGGGCTTCAGCTTTCCCGAAGAGTCGAATGAATAACCTGCATTATCTATTCTTCCGTCTTTGGTAAGTATCTTTCCGCCTGCCGCCCCCGTCTCCGGTCTTGTCATATTTCCCAGAAGCTCTTCTATACTGTCATTGTTGACCGCCTTTATCTTCTCGTCGATGATCATGACCGCATCGGCGGGAAGGCTTTTTATCATCTCAATGTCATAAAGAGCCAACTCTCCCGGGGTCATCGTGACGTATTTAAGCTCGCCGGGATCGTACCTGACCCTGAAAAAGCCCAGATGCTCGGTATACATCACCCTCGCATTAAGCCCCATCCTCTTTAAATGATCCTCTATGGCCCTCTTTCCGGCCTCAAAGGCATATAGCTTGTTATCGGGGTTTAAGGC
>DNAD01000181.1 GCA_003484785.1 Lachnospiraceae bacterium | reverse complement strand
CGGCCGGTGGAGCTGCAGTCATGGCTTACGACAGATGAACCTCCCATTGTGCTGTCTCAGGCGAAGATAAGCTTAGAGGAGAAGGTCCGGGTATGGCAGGCGATCAACAAGCCATATCAGATCAGCCTGTTTTACAGGGCGGCACCCGTCTATCTGTCAAGCGGAGAGATCGTGGATACACCACGGGTACTCGATGCAAGCTTTACACTGCGGGTCGCAGGCGGGGAAGACTAGCCGTTTTCGGTTTTTTCGGATTCCCCGTACCAAAAGGAAAGGAGGGTAAACAATGATTGCTTCTGTGATTGGAGCGAAGCTGGATCTTCTGGTCCGACTTGTCGATACAACGACAGGAGCAGATGTAAAGGAAAGTAATGTGTTATTCTTAAAGGATGACAAGCCGATCCGACCCGAGAGGAGAGGGGCGGGGACATATGTATTCATCAATACAGGCAGGGAAGATTTTCTCATGCGCATCCGGGTCACCGGATATGAGGAATATAAGGTTTTCGTGGACTACTCTTCTTTAGATCAGCATCTGCCGATCTGCGACGCGTTCCTGATCCCATCAGAGAACCTGCCAGGCGGTCTGTCGCACGCCACCCTTAAAGGAAATCTTCCTTTTCTTAAATCGATCGAAGCGATCAACCTGCAAAATCCCTTATGCAGCTTTCAGGCTTATGATGCCAAGAAGAATCTGATGAGCGTATATAACGCCACGGGGGGCGTGGTTCATCTGATCTCCGGCTGCTACGGATTGTTTGACAGGGAAAAAAAGAAATATGAAAAAATAGAAGTAACGGGAACCGTAACATCTCAGTCATTCCGTCTTAAGGATCCGGTTTCAGCGGAGGTCGTTCAGGGCTCGCCTGTCTGTCGGATCGTTTACGGAAGTGTTTCGGAGGATGGAGACTATTTACTGAGAGTCAGTGATGACGCAACAGAGCTTATGTATCTGGTACGGTTTGCATCAGACGAAGAGGAGTACTTCCAGATGGCGGATATGCATAAGCCGGATGCTTTTGAGATCGATCCGGATGTGTTTAAGCCCAAAGAGGACTCAACCGACGACGATATGAGTGAAGAGGAGGAAGTGAATGAGTACGCTGACAGCGATGGGAGCAAATCTGATGTGCTCCTTCGGAACGGCGCCGGCACCGCTCAAGGTAACACAGAACGCGGTGGTGCTGGCGGAGGGAAAGCCCGCGGCAACGATATTTGACGCGGCATCCCTGGTAAACGTAGGGCCCTTTGGATTGTGCACGACACTTACCAACCCGCTGGTAGCCTCGGCTACCGCGGCAGCGCTCGGAGTTCTGACTCCGCAGCCCTGCATCCCGCAGACAATGAGCTTTATACCCGACGGGAATAAGGTTCTGATCGGAGGGAAACCGTGTCTTGCACAGGACTGTAAGCTCACGTGTGTGTATGCGGGACAGATTTCCATTACGCTTCCCGGACAGATGAAGGTACAGGTTTCATAAGGTAATTATCGAAGCGCACGATCTTAAGGCAGACCGGCGCAGGTAATCATCCGGTCCCAAAAGCGGACCGGATCAGCACAGAGGAAATACCAATAATAATATTAAGGAAAGGAAAAAAACATGGCTGAATATTTATCACCCGGCGTATATGTGGAAGAGTATGATAACTCCCCACGAAGCGTTGAGGGAGTAGGAACAAGCACTGCCGGCTTTGTCGGCATGGCGGAAAAGGGCCCGGTAGAGGGAATCCCGCAGCTTGTTACGAATTTTAAAAGCTTTACACAGCAATTCGGCGGTTTCCTGAGCGAATTTGCTTACGGAGAGAACCGCTTTTTAGCCAACAGCGTTGAGCAGTTTTTCGCTAACGGCGGAACCCGCTGCTTTGTCATGAGGGTTGCTCCCGCAGACGCTGAGTCAGCCTCCGCCGAGAAGGGGATCATTACCGTTACGGCAAAGAATCCCGGCGTATGGGGCAACAAGATCCAGATCACCTTAAACACCGTTAAGAAGCAGAGGCTTCAGCTTATTGCCAAGTCCGAGACCGGCTATGTGGCAAAGAGCGTTGACGGCTTCAGAGAGGGAGACCTGGTAGTATTTGAGGGCACTTATACAAGGATCAGGACGATCTTTGACCGTACCGTAACCTTTGAGGACGAGCTTCCGAAAGAGGTTGTGGACGACTCGATCATCCCGAAGGCGCTTCTGTATCTCGTTACCGTGGACATGGGGGTCCGTTATGGTGACGATGCGGAAAATTATACGGAGCTGAGCTTTAATCCTTCATCTCCGCGCTTTATAAGCGCCAGGCTTGCAAACAGCGAGCTCGTTGACATTAAGGTAGATGCCCTTACGGAAACAGGCAATCCGGTAGAAGCGATCTTCGGCGAAGGCAATGAAAGCGGAGCCTTCTTCCTTGACGGAGGTTCGGACGGTTCGATAGCAAGCGTTAACGCTGCAACCTTTATCGGAGAAGACAGGGGACCGGGCAGGCGTACAGGCTTACAGGCCTTTTTGGAGAACAACATTGTCAGCATGATCGGAATCCCCGGGATCACCATTCCCGAGGTAATCGTAGCTCTGGTAAGCCACTGCGAGAACACACGCAGCCGTTTTGCCGTAATAGATATGCCGGCAGATATGACCAAGACGAATGATCTTATCAACTACCGCGGCATCATCGATTCGACCTATGCAGCGATGTATCATCCCTGGATACAGGTATTTGACCGTTCCTCCAATAAGGCGGATTTCATTCCTCCTTCGGGAGCGGTAATGGGCGTTTATTCCCGGACCGATATCAACAGGGGCGTTCATAAGGCACCTGCGAATGAGACGGTCTTCTGTACCGGCCTTAAGGTCAATTACACCAAGGGAGAGCAGGATATACTTAATCCGGAGGGGATCAATCTGATCCGCGCGCTTCCCGGACAGGGGATCCGCGTATGGGGTGCCCGCACGGCTTCCTCCAACAGCTCCTTCAAGTATGTCAATGTTCGCCGACTCTTCATCTTTGTGGAGGAGAGTATCAAGGCAAATACCAACTGGGTTGTGTTTGAGCCTAACGATTCTTCACTGTGGCTTCGTGTTCAGCTCTCCATTTCAGGGTTCCTGGACGGGCTCTGGAGAAACGGAATGCTGGCGGGCGATTCACCGGAAAGCAGCTATTTCGTTGAGATCGGACCTTCAACGATGACGAGGGACGACATTATGAACGGAAGGCTGATCTGCAACATAGGTATCGCTCCTTCCAGACCTGCCGAGTTCGTCATCTTCCGCCTGACGCAGTACACAGCGGAAGCCGGCGGCGGAGGAGAAGAGGGCTGATAAAGCTCTTTCCATATCTGCAGGAAATGAGACTACACACAAAATAAACAGAAAGGAAGATAGATTATGGCAGCTGATCCGTATGTAAACAATGGATCCTATTATCCGCTTACAAAAATGAATTTTTTCGTCAGCAGTACCGAGATCACCGGTACAGCTGCGTTCAGTGAGGTAACCGGAATTGAGGCATCCGTAGATGTGATCGAATTCAGGCAGGGTAATTCCGGCTCGCTCGCACCCGTAAAGATCCCGGGGTTAGTGAAGCACGGCAATGTAACCTTCCGTATGGGATATATCCAGAACAGTCCCTTTAAGGAGTGGATCAAGTCATGCGTGACCGAGAAGAGAAGCGGTGCGTATCCGAGACATGATCTGACTGTGGAGCTTATAGATATCAACAGCGGTTCCCCTTCACAGGCGGTAACATCGAATATTTCGAACCGTGTCTGGGTATTAAAGAATGCCTGGGTGGCCAAGTACTCCGCGCCCGATCTGGACGCAAAGACGTCAGATGTAGCTATAGAAAGCATGGAAGTAGCTTACGAGGAGTTGGATATCCCTAACTTATAATTCGTTTTTTTTACGGGCTTACGGGCTATGGCGGCGATGCCGCCATTGCCCGCAGGTCTGATAAAAAAAATGAATAAGAACCGGAGGTAAAGAATGGAAACGGTATATGAATTCACCCTTCCCAAGGGATATATGGATAAAAACGGCGAGGTGCATAAAAGAGGAAAGATGAGGCTCGCTACCGCAGGGGATGAGATCAGCGCCACGAGAGATCCCAGGGTATTGCAGAACCCCTCCTATCTGACCATCGTTATCCTCTCCAAGGTCATTACCGAGCTTGAGGGACTGGATTCCATCACCGCGACGCATATTGAGCGGCTGTTTACGGCAGATCTGGCCTTTTTGCAGGATATGTATCAGAGGATCAACGATATAGATCCCCCGACGCTGACTGCGGTCTGTCCCGACTGCGGAAAGAGCTTTGAGGTGCCTCTCAATTTTACCGGGGAGGGTTGAGGCTCTACCCTGAGGAGGAGCTGTATAAGGAAATGTCCTTTATATCGTACTATTTCCACTGGAGCGAGGATTCGGTTCTTGCTCTGGAGCACAGGGAGCGGAGGAAATGGTGTAAGGAGATCTCCGGTATCAATGCCGCCCTCAATCCCTCCAAAGACAAAAAGGAAAAGAGCATTCTCGACATGCGCTCCACGAGGAGCCTGATCGAGAACATATAAAACATAGTTACC
>DNAD01000132.1:1513-2908 GCA_003484785.1 Lachnospiraceae bacterium | reverse complement strand
TGTTTTTTAGCATAGGCAGTATTTATGTATTTACTCATCGGGAACGCTACAAAAAAAGTCAGCTTATTGCCATGACTTTAAGTATCGCCATCGGCGGAGTGCTTTTCCTGCTGCAGATGCTTTTCTTTAACAACTTTCTTATCACGTTCTACTTTGCCTCCATCGGCATCCTGATAATCTATCTGTCTCTTGAAACACCGGAGCATCAGCGCCTGGTTCATGTTGTGGCCGAGCTCAGGGAGGCAAGGGTCAGGGAGGCTGCTCTTCAGGAAAAGGACCGGCTTTCACGCGAGATAATGATAGCTCTTTCAAAGGCGGTGGACGCCAAGGATCACTATACCAATGGCCATTCGGAACGTGTTGCGGAATATGCCCGGGAGATAGCGCGGAGAATGGGTAAAACCGAAAATGAGCAGGAGGAGATCTATGAACTGGGGCTATTGCATGATATTGGAAAAATAGGCATCCGTGAGGACATCATAAATAAAGAGAGCAAGCTTACCGAAGCTGAGTTCGCGGAGATCAAAAAACATACCGTCATCGGGTGGGAGATATTAAAGACCATAAACGAGATACCCTGGCTGTCCAAGGGAGCCCGGTGGCATCATGAGCGTTTCGATGGAAGAGGATATCCGGACGGGCTTGCGGGAACTGATATCCCGGAGGAAGCAAGGATAATCTGCCTTGCTGACTCATATGATGCCATGACCTCCAAACGGTCCTACTCTTCGCCAAAGGCTCAGAGCGAGGTGAGAAAAGAGATCATACGCTGCAGCGGAAGCCAGTTCGATCCGCAGATCGCCGTATATCTTATTCAGATGATAGACGAGGATAAGGATTTCCTTCTTCGTGAGCAGCCTGTCTCTGAATAAGGAGCTTTTCTTTTCCGGGCAAGTACGGTATTTAAATCGCTGACATGGTGCGTGAGGACGCTGATTCATGAAAGATTTAGAGGGATGAGATCATTATGGAAGGATTATTGAATTTTATCACTGCGGTATGCGGCAGGATCCAGGTAATATCGGATCTGTTCTGGGATTTTCCGACGAATTTTGAAGGCTATGCGAACATCCCTGTTCTGGGGAATTTTTCACTGGCCGTCATCCTGCTGATCGGGTCGGGGATCTATTTTACGGTCCGGCTCCGGTTTATTCAGGTACGGAGGTTCAGTTACGGCATAAGGATCCTGAAAAACAGCAGGGCAAAGGATTCAAAGACCGGGATATCGCCGCTGGCGGCGTTTTTCCTGTCGACGGCCATGCGGGTTGGTCCGGGTAATATTCTTGGTGTTACGGGGGCGGTTTCCGTCGGAGGCCCGGGAGCGCTTTTGTGGATGTGGATCTCGGCCTTTTTTGGTATGGCGACGGCCTTCGTGGAGTCTACGCTGTCTCAGAT
>DNAD01000132.1:280-1358 GCA_003484785.1 Lachnospiraceae bacterium | reverse complement strand
TCATGTACATTATCTACGCTATTCTCTGTTTCCCGGCCCAGGGCTTTAACTCCGTATCCGCTATGGGAGAGATCGCGGAGATCATTATCGGCAAGGAGATCCCGACGACCCATATGGTCTACTGGATCGGCGGGCTCATTGTGATCATTGCCGTCATCGCGGTATCCTTTGGGGGCACAAGGAAGATCGCGAAGGTGACTGATGTCCTGGTACCGATCATGGCTATCGTCTATGTTCTTACGGTTCTTATCCTGATCGTGATCAATTTCTCCAGGATCCCCTGGTTCTTCTATGCGGTCTTTACGGAAGCGTTCAAGCCTGAGGCGGTGTTTGGAGGAAGCTTCGGTATCGCATTGATGCAGGGCGTAAAACGGGGACTTATGTCGAATGAAGCAGGACAGGGAACCATTACCATGCCGGCGGCCGCTTCCAACGCGAACCATCCCTGCGATCAGGGATGCGTGCAGGCAGTCGGTGTTTTTCTGGATACTATCGTGATCTGTACTCTTACCGGCTTTGTCGTTATTATGGGCAGGGTATGGCTTACGGATAACAGCGCCGCCTGGTTTGAGCTGGACAAACTTCCCAAGTACCTTGCTTCCGTTGCGGAGCTAACGCCGGGGACCTCCTTTAACAGTATGGTCACCTTTTTGGTCTCCCTGTGCTTCGGACTGTTCGCGTTTACCTGTCTCCTGGGCTTTCTGTCCTTCTCGGAGATCTGCGCAAACACTATCAGCCGCGGTAAAGCCTTCATTAGTGTAATACGGATCATCGATATCGCTGTGATTTGCTTCGGTATCCTGACCTCCATCGTGGGGCTTGACCTGAGCGCTCTCTGGGATCTTTCCGATTTTGCGAATATCCTCATCGCATACTGTAATATTCCGCTTCTGTATCTGGGTTTCAGGTATGTAAAGAAGGCGCAGGAGCATTTCGAGAAGGAAGACGGGACTCCCTTTACTTCTGCGGTGGCCGGCAGGAACGTGGCAGTTTGGGACGAAAAGGCGAAGGGAGCTTTATAAACATATATTATCCATGTGGACATGGATGCCTTTTATGCTTCCGTGGAGATCAGGGA
>DNAD01000132.1:0-223 GCA_003484785.1 Lachnospiraceae bacterium | reverse complement strand
AATCCGGCTCTCAAAGGGAAGCCGCTGATAATCGGCTCAATGCCGAATGAGAGAGGCGTTGTTGCAACCTGCAGCTATGAGGCGCGTAAATACGGCGTTCATTCCGGAATGAATATAAAAGATGCATACAGGAAGTGTCCCGATGGGATCTATATGCATCCGAATTTTGATAAGTACAAAATGGTTTCTGCCCGGTTACATGAAATATGGGCAGCCTATGCGT
>DNAD01000196.1 GCA_003484785.1 Lachnospiraceae bacterium | reverse complement strand
GTTCCAATATGACCTTTTTCTGAGACAGCGTAAACTTCGTTCTGCTATTGATCACATCCCTGCAGTAATCCAGGGTCACCTGCATCTTATCTACCATTTCATTGAGAGAATCGTATATCTCCCTCTCCCGCGTTTCGGCTGATAATATGATGTAGGGGTCAAAAGGTGCGTTAGCACCTTTTGCGATACAAGATATAGCTATCAAGCTTGCTTGAAATAGCTATATCTTGTATCGCAAAATGGCACGGAGTGCTTTTGACCCCAACATCATAATATAAAGGCATTCGTGGTGGTCTTCAGAGCTGTGACCGCCTGCAGAATCTTATGAAATACCTTCTGGCTCTCGCTTATATCATGTTCTATATCATACAAAAGCAGCGGATTACGGCTGGCAACAACATCGATCTCATCCGATAACCGTATCAGAGCGGCCAGATAAGGCAGGCAGACTGTATTATTGTTTGGAAGCCTGTAATCCGTCGGATATTCCTCTTCATCATAAAGATCTGTTTTTCTGTGTCCTCTTGACACCTGCTTTATCGCGAAGGTATGCTCCGGTGAAGGAAATTCGAACAGCTGCGAATATTTTTCAATGAAAAGGCCGCTGAACTTTTCCTTTAAATTTCCTGTAATTGAATACCTTGTTGCTTAAGGAACTGTTCATAAATAAATTTACAATTATGACGAAGGATTTCCGGCTATATGCAAAGAGAAAAATCGCAGGCATAACGGGTTAAGTCAGGATTTTTCGATGATGAATATGGACGGAAAGACAAGTCAGAATGTAAATTTATTTTGTAACAGTTACTGATCATTGCTTTCAAACTTCTTGATGATCACAAGCTTTACCCCTTTGGAATCTATCCCAACCTCTACGGAATCGGCCAGATTTGCCACTATGGAGCGTTCCAGATCCTCCCATGCCTCCTGTGAATATATGTCCTTTTCTTTTTTAAGGTTGAGCTCTTTTCTGTATTCTTCAAGGGACCAGGTGACCTTTTTTCCCTGACGTCCCTCAAACAGTGAGCGGACTTTGTTCATAAAACCGCGCTGATATAGATTTTCTCCGGTAGTGGAAAGAGACATAAGCTTTTCCTTATCGTTGGATGAAAGCTCTGTCCTCGAGCTCAGGTTGATACAGCATTCCCTGTTGTTTCCGTTTAACCAGAAGGTTATAACAACATCATCACCTGCGAGGGTCTTTGTCATATCCAGAGTTTCCTCCCCCAGAAGACGCAGCTTGAATGCATCCTTTTTTCCGAGCTTTATGTCAAAGATAAAGTTTTCCATTACCTCATATGCTCTTTTTATATCTTTTTCTATATTTTTGATCACAACCTGCTCTGATTCTCTCTCAATTGACATATGTTCCTCTCCTTAAAAACGCCTGAAAGTATCGGTCAACCATGGATTTATACTCGTAATCATATGATCTGTCCGTTAAAATGAACTGTTAAGGAAAAACGGGTTAATCAGCGTTTCCTGATATATAAAATTATATTATTTTCACTCCGCTACTGTCAATTTATATTGTTTAAGGGAAACGCAAAAATAGTTGCGTGAATAGTAATCAGAAATACATGCTTTTTGTTGTAAAGGCAGCTGTCATTCAAGGATCTTAAGCGGCTTCCAGCGCAGGTAATCCCCGGATGCCAGATGATATATCCGTCCGCGATACTCTCCGTGAATGCTGTCATAGAACCGGCTTTCACCGTGACAATGGGCATATATTACCTGTTCTGCGCCGTATTCCTCCGCCATGTCCGTAAAACCGCTGCGTTCCTCCAGGATACTGGTAGGCGGGTAATGCAGGAACATGATATATTTACGGTATCCTTCGGCCTTCGCCAGCTCAAAGGATTTCCTCAGCCGTATAAGCTCCCGTTTTACAAGCTTTTCTGCACGAAGCTCTTCTTCTTCATCCCATCCCATGATCCGGCCTCTGCCGTCAGGATAGAACGGTCCTTCAAAGGTAAAACCCTTCGTGCCTACAAGGGCATAATCCCGATAGGTTTCATAGCTGTCCTGCAGAAAGGTCAGTTCGGGGTTATACAGCTCATTCAGATACTGTGTCTTCTTAACATCCCAGAACATGTCGTGATTGCCTCTTGTAAGGATCTTCCGGCCGGGCAGATCACGGATATACTCAAGATCCTTTACACATTCCGACAGATCCCTTCCCCAGCTGTGATCCCCGATCAGAACAAGGGTGTCATCGGCACTTATCAGTTTCTCACAGTTCTTTATGAGCTTTTCTTCATGCTTTTTCCATATATGACCATGCAGCTGTCCCGGCGCCTTAAGCACCGACTGATAATGCAGATGCAGGTCTCCGATCGCATACAGACTCATCGCAGCTCCATCCTCATATATATAAGCTCCTGATATCCTGACAGACGGGATCTGAAGCCTCTCGGATTTCTTCCGAATTCCGTAAAACCGGCCTTTTCATACATTTTGACCGCGCGAAGGTTCTCTGCTATAACATTCAGCTCTATCTGTTCATATCCGGCTCTTTTCGCACACTCGATACATGCTTCGGTCAGAGCGCGGCCTATCCCGAGCCCCCAGTAAGATTTATCAACGCTGATCCCGAAATCGGCCCTGTGACGGATCTTATATTTTCTTCCCATTGAATCTATCCCGGCAAGGCCTGCAACAACACCGTCAATTTCTGCAAGGATCTCGACCCCGGTAAGGCTTTCTGTTTTTTCCTTAAGAAATTGCCCCTCTTCTTCTGCCGTGATATCGTTTTCATCAGTATATGAAAGCAGGTTGTCCGTCTGTTCATGGGTCAGGATGAAATTATTCAGAACAGCTTCACCGTCCTGTTCGGTTGCGTTTCTCAGGACACAGACCCTGCCGTCCTTTAATGTGATCGTTTTTCTGTATTCCAATGCAATTTTCCTGTTACTATTCACAGCCCAACAGGCTGTGAATAGTAAC
>DNAD01000348.1:4710-6425 GCA_003484785.1 Lachnospiraceae bacterium | reverse complement strand
AAGCCATAAGTTGTAGCCCGTAATCGCGCAGCAAGTGCGCGATTCGGCTGTGAATAGTAACGTCCCCCTCCCTCATGAGCAAAACAAGTCTGCTTCAGAGGAAATGATCCGATCCAAAAAGCGGATCGGAACGTCCCGGACATCCTCTTCCCGGTTTCATAGAGAAACTGACAGGTGCTGTCTGTGAGCAAGCTCCAGGCAGCACCTGTCAGTTTCTCCGTAACCCATAAACGGTAACGGTTTTTATTTTTCGTTTTCAAGTGAGACCGATTCAGCCTCATAGGAGATCTTCACCTTTTCATGACCCTCCGTCTTTTCCCATTCACTCTTCAGCCGGTCCAGAACGTTTGCGAGATTACCCTCAGTAACCGTCGGCAGCAGCAGGAAGAACTGACCCGGAGAGCTCTGCATCATCATATCGCTGTTTCTGAGAGCGCTCCTCAGAAGCTCGCCAAGCTTATCGTTGATCTCCATGAATTCCTCCTGAGGCATATCCTCAGACGCCGGTTCAAGAGATATGAGTACCTTATAAGCAGTCTCATTGTAACGCTCCAGATAGCGTACCATATACCGGTATACATTTCCAAAGGCTTCGCTTCCGAGCCACAACGCATTATTATCTACATTTCGCTCATCAAGAATAAGGCTCAGGCTTCGAAGGTCTGTCCTGCGATCCCCCATCAGAGCATCGTCAATATCCTTGCTTTCATGATAGATCTCACATTCGTGCTTGCCGTTCTGCTTGACAAAGTAGAGAGACTTGTCCGCCTTGTTGAAAAGCTCATAATAATCAGAGTCCTCCTCCGACATGACCGCCCCCGCCGAAACCCCCAGGGGTATCCTTATATCCCCGGTAAGGATGGACTGTGCGGATTCCACAAGCTGCTCATTAAGCCTTGCTATTATCCTCTTAACGTCTTCTCCGTCATTTACATCCTTGAGGAAGGCTACGAACTCGTCTCCTCCTATCCTTCCGACTATGTCATTGGCCCTGAAGCTCTTCTTAAGCAGCTCCGCAAACCTTATGAGGATCTTATCTCCCACCTCGTGGCCGTAAATATCATTTACCAGCTTAAAGCTGTCCAGATCCAGTATCAGCAAAACTCCCTGACATTCCTTACAGGCCTTCTCCAGCTCGCTGTTTACCTTTATCTTATTCAAAAGCCCTGTCAGCTTGTCTATGACGGCTTCTTCGGAGAGGGTATTTATAAGCCTTGAATTACTGAGTATATTCTGTATCCTTTTAAGAAAGACCCTGGGCTCGAAAGGCTTCCTGATAAAGTCTATGGCCCCGAGGGAAAATCCCCTGGTCTCCATCTCCTTATTCTCATCCGCGGTCAGGAATACAACAGGTATCTCCCTGATGCCTTTATCCTGCTCATACTGCCTTACCAGCTTAAGAGTTTCAAAGCCGTCGGTTTCGGGCATAAGAATATCGAGCAGCAAAAGATCAGGCCGCTCACCCTTTCCGATATATTCAATTAAAGCCTTTCCGCTCTGGAGTGCCGTGACTCTGATTCCGGCCTCGCTCAGAAAATAACCTGCCGTTTTAAGGTTGATTATGTCATCATCAACTACTATAACCCAGTCTGCGGTCTCTCTTCCCATAAGTGCTTCCTCAGACGCTTGTGCACAAGAGTTACATAGTTTCAATATACCGCTTTCTGTATACAATGTCAAACAGAAAAAGGCTATTTGCACAAAGCAAACAGCCT
>DNAD01000348.1:0-4663 GCA_003484785.1 Lachnospiraceae bacterium | reverse complement strand
TTTTACAACAGTTACGATATCTTAATAATTCTCGGCGTGAACCTCAAAATACGCCCTCGGATGAGCGCAAACAGGACATACCTCCGGAGCCTCGGTGCCTACCACGATATGGCCGCAGTTCCTGCATTCCCATACCTTAACCTCGCTCTTTTTAAATACCTCCTGCATTTCCACATTCTTAAGGAGAGCACGATATCGCTCCTCGTGCTTCTTCTCTATCGCCGCCACACCGCGGAACTTTTCGGCAAGCTCCTTAAAGCCTTCCTCCTCGGCGGTCTTTGCAAAGCCCTCGTACATATCGGTCCACTCATAATTCTCGCCGTCGGCCGCTTCCTTTAAGTTCTCAGCCGTGGAACCTATTCCATTTAACTCCTTGAGCCAGAGCTTTGCATGCTCCTTTTCATTATCCGCGGTTTTTAAAAATAGGGCGGCTATCTGCTCATAGCCTTCTTTTTTAGCCTTTGAAGCAAAATAAGTATACTTGTTCCTCGCCTGGGACTCCCCGGCAAAGGCAGCAAGAAGATTCTTTTCAGTCTGTGTTCCCGCGTAAGGATTCTGCGCCATAATAAATTACCTCCTTCTACATCATCCTATCTGTGCTGTTTTCCGAAATACCTCATTCCTGTACCATGAGCATTTCTGTCACTGTTTTTCTTCTCTGAAAACTCCGTCTTAAGCTTTGCAGCTTCCTTTTTCATACAGGTCAGACAAAGGCGGCCCGATTTTATCTCGCTTCCGCAGCGCTCGCATTTATGAAGCCCCTCTACGGTTTCCACCGAGCCTATCCTTCCCTGGTTGATCATTTCAACAATGACATCCTCCGGGACACCTGTGGCTATGTGTATTACATACACGGAAGAAGGCCCGTACTCATTGATATAATCCCAAACCTTATCGTAATCGTCCTGCTCCTTCCGGCCGCATACCGAGCAGATAAAGTCGCCCATGGGGGTATAAAGCATCCTGCCTCCGCAGCTCATGCACTTACGGGTCTTTTTGTCCAGAGATCTGAACTCGTTTTCCCTGGGCAACGACGTCTCGTTTTTATTCTTATCTTCATCCAGCATGGCAATTTATCCCAGAAGACTATCCCTGGGGTTTGTCAGAACCCCGCCCACAAAATACCGGTTTAACTCCCTCATCGGAATATGAAGTATCGAAGCAAGCTCTATACGTGAAAGCGCAGGATTTCTTTCCAGCATATCCTTTATCTTCCCATAATTATCTTTTTCTACGAATCCGCATTCCTGACAGGTATAGGTTCCTTCCACAACAGAATAGCTGACCCTTCCGCCGCACTCCTTACAGCGATGCTCACTGATCTTACGCTTATAAAGAGCTTTTTCAAAATCCTTTAAACTTACCTGAGCCATAATTTATTTCACCTGTCCTCGAATATGAGGCATATCGCGATGCCGTGGGCAAAATCACAAAACGCTCTTAACTTTATCATCTTAACATTCTTTATTCGAAATAACAAGGGCTTTTATAAAGCACAGTCAGTTTTAATCTATTTTTTACTGCAACAGTTTCAGCAATCCCTCCCTGTTCTGATTGGCCTGGGCAAGAATAGTCTGCCCTGCCTGTTCAAGGATATTGTCCTTTGTAAAGCGAACCATTTCATCCTCCATATCTGTATCTCTGATCCTCGATTCATGATCATTTATCATTCCTTCCTTAAACTCTCCTTTGTCTGGCAACCTCGACAGCGCTTGCCATTTGCTCTTCCTTTTTTACATAGTCTGCAAGATAAGGAATGCAAAACATAACCTTACCATGTTCGGGAGCTGCTATTATCCCATTATCTATAAGCCTGGCTCTTGTCTTACTCAGTTTATTCTGAGGCACTCCAAGGCTGTGTGCAATATCGGCAGTCTCCGCCAACCGTTCCTCATCCAGGCATTCTGACATCTTTGTTAAATACTTCTTCTCGCTGTTTGGTAATTCCTCCATTAAGGGCTTCAATGATCTCTTCTCATATGCCAATATGGAATTTGCTATAGCTTCCTCAATTTCTTTTTCCGTGACCTTATATCTTTTTCCCGGATCATGTTCATTAACCTGCAGGATGAGGTGATATCCAAGAAGCTGCATCAGATACGGATGTCCATAACTGACACGGTTTAAATCTGATATTTCAGGCTCATCAACCACCAGCCCCTTTATCGCTGAAAAGGCTTTTTCAAAGGCGTCCGCAGTCTCCTCCCAGGTAAACAGGCTCAGTTCCACATGAGCAGCGCGCCTTAAAAACGTACAGCCCTCATGTCTTATTACCTCATTGTATGAATAAGGCAGCCCCGCCACAGCTAAAATGATATCCTTTCCCTTTCGCGATGCCATCTGAAAAGCGTTGCACAGAGCTGAAATATCCTCGATCGGAACCTTCTGAATCTCATCAACCGTAACAAGGATTCCGTATTCAGAGTCCGAACAGGCCTTAATCAGAAGCTCCTGAAGCCTTTCTCTTCCCGCATGTTCCGTCTTGGATACCGCTCCCGCGCTGATCCCGCCGCCGGTTCCCAAAATACTTACATTTACCTGTGGACTTACGGTTTTGGTCATTTCATCAAATCCCGACAATTGATAAACAAGCTGAGATACCATATTCTCAGGCCCAAGGTCTATAACGGTTCTTCTTTTGGTGGAGGCCCTGATTGAAAGCTGTTCCAAAAGAGTCGTCTTTCCGCTTCCACACGGGCCCGTAATAAACATTGCCCTGTCCTCGCTTCCCGGATCTGTCATGGCATGATCAAAAAGCTTAAGAATTTCCTTCCGTCCGAAAAATATGCCCGGCTTCCCTCCGAATATCGGCGAAAAAGGATTATTAAACATCATAACTCCTCCAGGGTTTTATTATATGACGATTAGATAATATACCAACCTCCCGAGTTTCTGCCAAATCTGTAAAATATGTCAGATCTGTCGTTCCTGATCAATTCTGGCAAATCTGCGAAAAATAACGAATTCTATATTTTGGAATAAAACGGTAAAAGGATCACTGTTCCTCCTCCGGAAGTGCGTACCTCTGCTCTACCATATGCTTTTCATCGTAGCACCTGAATACGGAATCAACTTCCTTTTCATTCATCTTAGGCGATATGAGGCTTACAAGGGGCACGATCAGAAGCCCTGCTATCATCGCTGCGGCTCCGGCGTTTATTGGGCTCTGGATGAACTTGGTAGCCGGGAACATATTTACGACGGTGATAAGAACTCCGGAAGCAAAGCTTGCCCACACAGCGGCTCTTGTGACCTTCTTCCAGTAGAGGCCGTAGAGGAAGGGCGCAAGGAAGGCTCCTGCAAGAGCTCCCCAGGATATTCCCATGAGCTGGGCTATAAATGTGGGAGGATTTACCGCCATGGCCACCGACAGTATGATGAAGAACACAAGAAGAACCCTCATTACAACAACCTGCTTCTTTTCATCCATATCCTTCACGAAATTTCCCTTTATCAGGTCGATGGTGATGGTAGAGCTGGAGGTGAGCACCAGGGATGCCAGGGTCGACATAGAGGCTGAAAGCACCAGCATTATCACTATTCCGATAAGGAAATCCGGCAGAGTACCCAGCATTGAAGGGATGATGGCGTCAAAGGCTATGCTGCCGTCGGGCTTATAGATGGCGGGAGTATCAAAAAGACGTCCGAAGCCTCCAAGGAAGTAGCAGCCGCAGGCCACTATGACCGCAAAAACAGTGGATATGACGGTACCTGTCTGAACAGCCTTCTCGTCCCTTATGGCATAGAATTTCTGAACCATCTGGGGAAGACCCCAGGTACCAAGGGAGGTAAGGATCACAACCCCGAGAAGATTTACCGGATCGGGCCCTAAAAAGGCCGTAAAGGCGCCCTGCTGCCCCTGTGTGACCGCTATGTCGGAGGGGATCTGAGCAAGCTTGAATACCGCGGCATTAAAGCCCCCCTGTCCGTTTAAGATCGAGGCGATAACGGCAATTATGCCTATCACCATGATTATTCCCTGAATAAAATCGTTGATGGCGGTCGCCATATAACCTCCAAGAATAACATATACGCAGGTAAGGGCGGCCATTACTATCACGCAGGCCGTATAGGGCACGTTAAAGGCCATCTCAAAGAGCCTTGAAAGGCCGTTATACACCGAAGAGGTATACGGGATAAGGAAAACAAAGGAAATGGTCGCCGCCACTATGCGAAGCGCCCCGCTGTTATAGCGCTTTCCGAAATAGTCGGGCATCGTCTTTGCTTCAAGATACTTGGTCATTATCCTGGTACGCCGTCCCAGCACCACCCAGGCAAGAAGAGAGCCCAAAAAGGCGTTTCCGATACCTATCCAGGTGGCCGCCATACCGTATTTATAACCGAACTGGCCGGCATATCCGACAAAGACCACCGCTGAAAAATATGAGGTTCCGTAAGCGAAGGCGGTTAGCCATGGGCCGACCTTTCTTCCTCCGAGCACGAAATCGTTCACACTTTTGGAGGAGCGTCTCGAATAGAGGCCGACACCGATCATCACCGCAAAAAACAAGATCAAAAGAAGGATTTTAATAAACATGGCTGTTTCTCTCCTGTATTATTTCACTTTAAAGCGTCAAAGCTTTGAAGCGTTAAAGTAAATATACCAGAGAAGCACCCAAAGGTCAACCATATTGTGATCAAACCGTTACTATTCACAGCCGAA
>DNAD01000154.1 GCA_003484785.1 Lachnospiraceae bacterium | reverse complement strand
CTTTACTGCTCCCGGCAGGATTCGAACCTGCGACCTACGCATTACGAATGCGCCGCTCTACCAACTGAGCCACGGAAGCATCCCGCTGAAAAAACTATAATGACTTGCTCCGGCGCTTCGCTTAACCCGGAGCTTACTCGCGAAATGCCAAAAAGCGGCATTTTGCTCGTTATCTTATGGCGCCGTTAAAAACCGGCGCTCATAAGATACATTATAAAGAATAAAACTGATTCTGTCAAATTTTTTCTGATCGATACCGCCCACCCTGCTTTTCTGATCGATGCCGGCCGCGCGGTAGGCGGTCTGCCGCCAATTGCAGAACAAGGCTTCAGATCATTTTTTTACCGATCTTAAGGATATTGTGACCGCCCTCATATTCATAGTTCATATAATCCATGCTTTTCTTGACCATAAAAACACCGAGGCCGCCGATCCTCCGCTCCTTAGCCGAAAGCGTTACATCGGGATCCTCTCTCTCGAGCGGATTATAGGGCTTCCCGCTGTCTATAAAGGTGACGTAGACGGTTTTGCTGTCCCGGTCTATATCTATAATTATTTCCGCATCACCTTCCGAAGGATAGTAGGCATAGCTTGCGATATTAATAAACAGCTCTTCTACCGCAATAAACAGTTGTATCTTGCTCTTAGTAGTGTGTTCGATCATATCAAGCTCTTCTTCCAGGAACATCAGAACCTGCTCCAGCTGTTCCCTTCTGGCTTCTATCTTCATCTTCTTCATGGAAAACCTTCTTTTCAACATTTTTCGAGCAGGGCGACTGATCTCCCTGCTCGATTGATGACCTGACAGTCAAAACACATATCATTTATTCTCAAGCTTACGCGTAACCGTTATTTCAACCGTTCCGTTATTAATACCTATCTGAACGTCATCAGCGAGATTCCCGATAACAGACTTCTCCAGCTCATCCCAGGCAATAGCCGCCTCATCGTCCCCCTCCTTCTCATCAAAGAGGCTTTCACGGTACTGCTTAAGAGACCAGACATTGCTCTGCATCATCTGAAACGCCATAGTGGTATCTGCGGAAAAGGATTCGGAAAATGACGGCACGGAACCGTAGCTTAAAACCACATTATTCTGAATATCCCCGGGAGACATAAAGGTCAGCTCAACGACCTCCCTGAGCTTACCAAGGAGCCCTCTGGCTAGAGTATTCTTTCCGGTAAAGGACATCGCCATAAGCTCGTCATGCTTGGAAAGAGTCATTTCAGTTCTGCCCCTTACACAGACCCTGCATTCCTTTTTATCACCCTCAAACCAGATAAATGCGTCAAATTCTCCGGCTATGCCCTTTACAAGACCTACGGTCTCCTCTGCCAGAAGCCTTAACCTCATGGAATCCTTGGGACCGTAACTCTCATATTCCGATAATCTGTCAGCTTCATGAAGGATACTTTCTATATTACCGCCGTCTTCATCTACATGAATCTTATCAGTATTCATAGCACTCCCCCTGATCAGCCCTTATTCAATATTAAGAATATCATTAAAACCGGTAACCTCGAAGATCTCCTTGATCTCATCATTGGAACCGACTATCTTCATCTCTCCGGCAGCCTTATTCATGATCTTCTGCGCTGAAAGCAGCACTCTGAGGCCCGCTGATGAAATATAAGCAAGCTCTTTAAAATCAAAGGTAAGAGATGTTACTCCGTCAAGAGAGCTCTTAAGCTCGTTCTCAAGCTCAGGCGCTGTAGTGGTATCCAGTCTTCCGGATAAAGTGATCTTAAGATCTGATCCGTTGGCTTCCTTATTAATTGTCATAACTGTTCCTCCTGTATAGAAAATAAATAAATAAACGGTGCCATCAAGCTACCTTTTCTATTCTATCAATTAATATCGGATTTTTCCAGTATTTTTTATATAATGTGCCATTAAATATTCTTTTTATTTATCCTGACAACAGCATTATCAGAATAATCCCGTAAAAACGGCTCCTGAACGTAACCGTTCACAAAAGGTTGAACTGTTACGCCTTAACGCAGGGCTGTTCACCCTTTTATCTGAATCCGCTGTACCTAAAATAATGGAAATTGGCCGCATCCGGGGATTGAACATATTCATCGTAGCGATGCTCGGATCCCGGAAGAACAAGCCTTAGCATGAAATATCTGTAATCCAGTCTGTCCATGTCCGTCAGGTGTATGTTTACCCTGTCCTGACCCTTAAGCATATCATGGCTCAATCTTGTAAGGATCTCGTCAAGCATTTCTTCATCCTTGGTCCCTCCCTCCCCGTTTACGAGATAGATATCGGCATTTTTCGTAAAAACCGACCAGAAGGGAAAGCAGACACAGAGAATATCTCCCTCCTCAGCCGTTTTGGGGGCTGCCGCGGGAACTGCCCCTGGGGCCGTAAAAACAATACCGAACCCTGTCCTTAAAAGAAAGACCGCCAGTATGAGGGCCGTACAGCCGGAAGCTATGCCCGCTATTATGTTGAAAGCTCCATCTTTTTTCACTGTGTATACCTCTTCAGCAGATCATAAGCAGCATTTATCTCTCCTGCCTTATCGCTGCTTCCTGTTTTGCCCGAATCGGGATGATACCTCTTCATTAGTTCACGCCGCTTTTTATCCAGCTCCTTTTTAGTAAGCCCGCTGATACTTTTTAGCCCGAATACCCTCATGGCCTGCCTGAGCTCATCATTTATATAAGAGCTGCCCCGTCCCGTATCGCCGCTGTTACGGTAATTGCCGCTATCGGCTCTGCCGCCTTTACTGCCGTATCCGGTGCTGTTATTTTTCTCTTTACTGCCGTGACCGTCATTGCCGTGCGTTCTGCTGCCAAAGCTTTTTTCATGCCCGGGCTCATCCCACCCGGCGTTTTTATTTCCGCCGGTGTCAGCCCTGCCCTGCGAATTTCTTTTTTCTCCCTTATAGTAGTAATCCCAGTCGGCCGCCTGACGCTCTCTTTCTCTTTCCTCCCTCTCCTTCCTGTATACCTTTTTCTCCTTGTACATAAAGAAGGGATTAAGCCTGACAAGCCTGTTTTTCTCTTCCATTACGAAGGCTGAGACCATGACCGCGGGGCTGTAGACCGTCATGACGGTACAGACAGCTATGGAAATAAGGTTTCGAAGTCCGTATCTTTCATAGAAGCTCAGCCTGAATATCAGGGCGCCGCAAACGGAGGAGGTGATAAACAGAAGGATCGCGCCGCAAACGATCTCAAACACCCTGCTGTCATACCTGTATTCGTATTCCGAACCTATTACTGAAAGAAACCAGAGATCATAGAACCCTATGCAGGCAGCTACGCAAAGACCGGCGTTTCGTCCGATGGGAGCCGCTGAAAGGATGGCGAGAAAAACATGGGTCACCAGAACTCCGCTCATGGCATTTTCAAGAGCCCGTCCCACAGCCCTGCTCCTTCGTATCAGAAAGGCGGCAAAAAGAAAGCAAACCATTATTACAGGGGCAGAAATAGCTTTTCCCCCCTGTCCCGGATCAGTGCGCAAAACAAGCAGACATATAAGAAACAGGCCGTAATAAGAGGTAAGCTTATATACGGCCCGTATCAGAAAGCCGCCTTCTCCGGTAAAGACGGAAAAAACTATCCGCAAAAATAAAATGCCGGAGGAAAAAAAGAGCAGGGTCATGACTATACCCGTTTACAGTAGATCCGCCTTATGAGCCCACCGTACTTTTCTTTTGTGATCAGATACTCAAATCCGTTTTTTTCGGCTGTATGACAGCTCGCCGGATTGTCAGGGGAGACGGTTCCGAAGAAAATGTCATAGCGTTCCTTATCTATGCGCTCTTCGGCAAAAGCGATCATCCTTCCCTCCAG
>DNAD01000274.1 GCA_003484785.1 Lachnospiraceae bacterium | reverse complement strand
GCCGCACAGCTGCGTCCGGCTTGAGCCGGAAATCTTCCTTATGCGGGCATGCACATAAAAAGGGAACGCTCCGAATGCGCTCCCCCCTGTAAACGACCGTCGTATTAGCTGAAGACCTGTCAGAAATGATCATATGTACCTCGAAACTACCTCGTTTTCAATCTCATCCGCCAGCTCATCTCTTCTGTGCGGGCACAGCAGAACATCACGACGGGCAAGCCTCCTTCTGTCCTCCCGGGACAGATCCTTTTCAATGACCTTCATCCTTTCCCTGAACCTGAAATAGGATATGGAATAAATGACTATCGCGATCAGCGCAAGCCCGATCACCGTCATCCAGATCATCGGAGCCGTTCTTTTTTTGTGAAGCTCCGGTGACGGCGCCATGGGAACATCGTTATCCTCTATTACGACAAGATCATAGTCCGAAACCTCATTCTGCTTTTCTTTTCTGAGACGCTGCTCTTCCTCTTCTCTTAAGTCCCTGGAGGATTTCTGGCCTATTGCCGCATAAGCGGAAACAGGTGCCGTAAAAACAAAGGAAAGCACTATTACGGCAAAAACCGAAAAAAGGAGCGCAAACCTTTTCATTTCATTTCCCAAGTATTTCATATAATTCCCCTTAAACAAATAATACCACTCCATACCGGCAATGAACCAGGATCATCCGTATATGTAGTGAACGAAATAAATCCTTTTCCTATAATCTAAGACTATGGGCAGCAGAAAAAAGGCTCACACAATAATCATTATTATTACACAGGCTTAAGAACCTTTTCAAACAGCTCCTGCGTACTTAGTTCACCGTCCGCAAAGGAAAGAAGCCCGGGCAGAGTTTCCCGAAGATCAAAAGCTATCGTTTCTATCGCCGCCTCAAGCTGCCTGACAAGGTTTTCATCCGTTATCTCCTTAACCGGCATAAGCACATACCTGTACTGAAGCTCTCCGGGGATAATACCGGGATTATCATCCCTGTCGGATCCTTCAGGATCTTCCTGCAGCTTCTGCACAGAGGCATCACTCTGCGATCCTTCCGTTTCATCCTCCTCTGTGTGCCTTATGCTGTAGGAGCCTGCCAGCAGTACCGAATTCAGAGCAGACAGTACCACAAACATATCCGCAAGCTCCTGAGGACCAAGCCCGGACATATCCCTGATCCCGGTCTCAAACAGGCAGAATGAGACCTCCTGCGGTATCCTCTTATCCGACAGGAAGGCTATATCCAGAAAGATATCAGTCTTTTCTGTAATACCGTCCAGTACAAGCGAAAGGTATTTCTGCCTGTCTCCGTTAATAACAGCCGCTATTTTTTTCTTATTAAGCCTTTCACAGAGCTCCGAAAGGGCCTTCTGCTGCCGGTCTGACACATTATTCATGTCTGTGTTTCTCCTTTTATGGTAAATAAATAAAGCTTTTGCATTTTAAACCTGACCCGGTCCCGGCATAACATTCCATCATCCTCCGAGCTTTGCCGCGATCTGGGCGGCAGAAGGTTTTCTTACCGGATTGGCTCTTTTTTTATACTTCGGATATTTCACCCTTAATCCCAGTCCCTTTACCGCCTCATAGCAGGCCTGCGAAAGCTCGGTTTTCTGCCTGGCATTAACACTTACGGTCTCTTCCTCTGTTTCATCGCCTGTTTCATTGCCTTCTATCTCAAGCATCTTAATCTGAGCTTCATATTTCTTTGCATCCGAAAAGATCGGCTTTGTCTCGTCTCCTTCCTCGAAGAAAAGATTTCTGTACAGGAATTCGGAGTAGTTTTTGATGATGTGCCTGTGAAGGCTCTCTGTGCTCACAAAGCCGAGCTCCGCAGCCATATGCTCCTTCATCCTCTCCCTGTACTCCGACTTATGCGCAAGGTACTCATCTTTGGCATCTTTGTTCTCTTTCAGCATTACAAGAGGAGAGGAATCGTCTTCGTTATCCAGCTGTAAAAATTCCTCAACCGTCTTTTTCTTTCGGCTCTTCTCCGCAAAATAATTCGCAACCTTGGAGGTAACGGCAGCAGTACATGCCACAGCTGCCCAGGCCAGTGCAACGGCAGGGGCTGCCGCGGGAAGGAACAACGACACCAGAGCCGTTCCGAGAGTACCTATATCAGTAACGATATCCACGCCGCTGTTTATAAGACTCTGAGTGGCTTTTCTGTCCTCGAGCTTTCCGATATTCCTTGCATAGGCCGCTTCATCTCCCTTAAGCGTCCCTTTGTCTATTAGCTTTTCAAACCTGGTCTCGGCATCCAGAACATGCATTCCGTGTCGTATCTCCTTTACGGCATTGACACTGTCCGCGGCAAGCTTGATGCCTGAAACGGCGATAGTTCCCGCTGATATAAATTTGGTTGCACTGCCTACTGCTTTCTCCATGGTCTCTCCGGCAAGACCGGTCGTCTTCAGCGCCTTCGGAACGGCGAGCACAAGGGAAAGGCCTCCGTTGATCGGGCTCCATGTCGTAGAGGCAATAGTTGATCCTATTTTAGCGGCATCAGCCAGCATATCCGACACCCCGACCCCTGATTTTATATGCTTGAAAAGCTGAACTACTCCCGCCACTCCGCATATTAATCCCATGATGCCCGAAATCGCAAGGAACGAACTGGCGGTAACGTTCACTGTTCCCAGGGTAGCTGCCATGGATATGCTGGAATTTCCCTGTACGGAGCCAAAAAGCAGCGGTATCTTGTCCATCTTTGCAAGAAGTCCGAGGCTCTGGCTTGTTACGAATTGGGAGGTTTTTTTATTCTCTGCCTCATAACCCTTCTTGTAATCAGAGCCCAGCTTTTGAGTAAGCTCATCTTCGGAAGCGAGTATTATATAATCCTTTTCCGGAATTATATCCAGACAGCTGTTCATCGCATCCGTTAAGGACATGTCCGCAATCTTCAGTTCATTCAGCGCATTCAGAGCTGCCTCCGACTTTTTCTTTGCCTCTTCGGTTTTTGACTTTCTGGTAAAAAAGCCGGCGGAATCTCTTGCCTCAACTGCCTTCCTGCAGTTAAGAAGCGCCTGAAGATATTTATCCAGACATTCATTCCTTTCGGCCTCAAGCCTTAACACACTTGCCTCGTTTTCTGATAAGCGTTGGATATATTCCCTGTCTTCATCGGTAAGCTCCTCGTCGATCCGCATGGGCTCATCCGCGTCGGAAAGGACCTTCGCCCGCTCCTCCTTAATCGTGTCCGAAAAATCCGCCATGGAAAGCATGGTGTCCTCAACTTCGGAGTGGGTTACGATCTCCATCGCCGCCTCCAGCTTTTCCCAGAGTACCGGGCGGAATCTGTCACTGAACATTCCGAGGAAGCGTCTTGTTTTGTTATGCCTGCCCTTTGTCATTTTTATCGAAAAGGTTCCTTCGTCCGGTATATATCCATGCTGGGAGATGACCACATCCGCGGCGTCGGGGCAGTTTAGCCTGTCCTTTTCCACCAGAAAATACACAATAAGCCTCTCCCTCTCGGAAAGGGACAGTATCCTGTTTAAAAAGGCCGCATTGCCATGTGACTGATGAAT
>DNAD01000214.1:6421-13579 GCA_003484785.1 Lachnospiraceae bacterium | reverse complement strand
CCCGGCACGACAGAACCGGGATTGAAAAAAACGTTGTACAATGGTAATCTAAATAGTATAGTCCAAGGTCAAGAACAGGAGGTATCAGAATGATTTACGGAGCACTTGAAGCGGGGGGAACCAAGATGGTATGCGCCCTCGGAGATGAGAACGGAAATATTAAGGAGCAGGTTTCGATCCCGACGACCGTGCCCGGGGAAACTCTTCCCAAAATAGCGGATTACTTCAGGGATAAGGATATCAGGGCTCTGGGAATTGCCTGCTTTGGCCCCATAGACCTTAATAAGAACTCCCCGACCTACGGGTATATAACCTCAACCCCCAAGACTGCATGGATAAACTGTGATATCCTGGGATATCTTAAGGGGGAACTGGATGTTCCCACAGGGTTTGATACCGATGTCAACGGCTCTCTTCTCGGAGAGGTTACCTACGGCGATTCCAAAGGGCTTTCGGACGTGGTCTACTATACCATCGGAACCGGTATCGGAGCGGGGGTAATGAGCAACGGAAAGCTTCTTCACGGGATGCTGCATCCCGAGGCGGGGCATATGATAATGGAAAGAGTAAAGGATGATACCTATAAGGGACGCTGCCCGTTCCATCATACATGTTTTGAGGGAATGGCTTCCGGGCCCGCTATCGAGGAAAGATGGGGCAAAAAGGCCGTGGAGCTTTCGGACAGGGATGAGGTATGGGAGATTGAGGCCGATTATATCGCACAGGCTCTGGTGAATACGGTGTGCATTCTTTCTCCGAAGCGTATAATCCTCGGAGGAGGGGTAATGCATCAGATGCAGCTCTTTGAGCTGGTCAGGAAAAAGCTTAAGGAGAAGCTTAATGATTATATCAAGACTCCTGAGCTTAAGGATATGGACAACTATGTGGTTCCCGCAAGCCTTCACGATGACCAGGGAATCATGGGCTGCATAAAGCTTGCCATGGATGCCTGCAATGGCGACGGCAATTGACACGCAAATTGGCAGATGATATGATTGAAACAGTTTTTTAACGGTTTTTCAGCGGGAACGGCCTGCTGATGTTTAAAGCTTAAGGGAGGGTAAGAGTATGGCAATCTTCAAAGGAGCCGGGGTGGCGATCTGCACACCGTTTAAAAAGGATGGCTCTGTTGACTATGACAGATTTACGGAACAGATAGAGTATCAGATAGAGGGCGGAACCGATTCCATCATTGTATGCGGAACAACGGGAGAATCGGCGTGCTTAAGCCATGAGGAGCATACCGCGGTCACAAAGCACTGTGTTGATGTGGTTAAGGGAAGAGTCCCGGTGGTTGCCGGTGCCGGCTCCAACTGCACGAGCGAGGCGGTATTCCGCGCCGAGGAGGCAGAGAGATGCGGTGCAGATGCCCTGCTTATTGTTACGCCTTATTATAACAAGGCAACCCAGAAGAGCCTTATGGCTCATTATGAGACGATAGCCGCAAAGACGAAGCTTCCTATAATAATGTATAATGTTCCAAGCCGTACAGGGCTTAATATCGCGCCGGAGACCGCGGCATACCTTTGTAAGAACGTGGACAATATCGTCGGTATCAAGGAGGCCAGCGGCAATATTTCCCAGATAGCGAAGCTTATGAACCTTGCGGACGGCAATATCGAGCTCTATTCCGGAAATGATGATGAAATAACACCGATCCTCTCCCTCGGAGGCATAGGGGTTATCTCTGTTCTTTCCAATATCGCGCCGAAACAGACCCACGATATCGCCGCAAGCTTTCTTGAGGGAGATCCCAAGAAGAGCATGGAGCTTCAGCTTAAGGCGATACCGCTGTGCAATGCTCTTTTCTGCGAGGTAAACCCCATGCCTGTTAAAAAGGCCATGGAGCTTCAGGGGAGAGACAGCGGAGTTCTCAGACAGCCTCTCTGCGAGATAGAGCCGGAGCATACCGAGCTGCTTAAGAAGGCGATGCAGGAATACGGGGTGCTGTAAAATGGTTAACATAATATTGCACGGCTGCAACGGAAGAATGGGAAGGATGATCACCGGCCTTGCTGCAGAGGATCCCGATATAAAGATAATCGCGGGGGTCGACATAGCCGGCGGGCAGCAGTCTGACTTTCCGGTATTTACGGATATAACTGAAGTAAGCGTAAAGGCCGATGTCGTGATCGATTTCGGAAACGCCTCGGCGGTGGGAAAGGTTATAGATTATTGCGCAGAAAGAAGGATCCCGCTGGTCGAATGCACCACCGGGTTATCGGAGGAGGATCTGGCCGGGCTTGACGCGGCCTCGGAAAAGACCGCGGTTTTAAAGTCCGCAAACATGTCCCTCGGGATCAATGTCCTTCAGAAGGCGCTTTCCCAGGTGAGCAGGGTATTGTATGAGTCGGGCTTTGATGTTGAGATAGTTGAGAAGCATCACAGGATGAAGCTGGATGCTCCCAGCGGCACTGCCATCGCATTGGGCGATACCGTGAATGAGGCTCTTGGCGGAGAGCTTGATTTTGTATACGACAGGAGCGGGGTAAGGCAGAAGAGGAGCGATAAGGAAATAGGCTTTTCGGCGGTCAGAGGCGGTACGATAGTCGGAGACCATGACGTTATCTTTGCCGGACAGGACGAGGTCATCACCTTCAGCCACAGAGCATATTCGAGAGCGATATTTGCGAAGGGGGCTCTGGCAGCGGCGAAGTTTTTAAAAGGTAGGGATAACGGTTTTTATTCGATGTCTGATGTTATAGGGTGATACCGGATGAGTATTTTGGGGATAAGGGAGGAATAAGCGGATGGATGATATGGAGCTGACTTATCTTAAGATACTTGCGGGGCAGTATCCCACCATTGCATCGGCCTCCACGGAGATCATCAATCTTCAGTCCATTCTTAATCTGCCCAAGCCTACCGAGCATTTTATGACGGACATCCACGGGGAATATGAGCAGTTCATCCATGTCCTCAATAACGGTTCCGGCTCCATCAAGAGAAAGATCGACGAGGAATTCGGTAACACCCTGAGCATAAAGGATAAGAAAAGCCTTGCGACTCTTATCTATTATCCGAAGGAAAAGCTGGAAATAATAAAAAAGAGTGAGGATAATCTCAAGGACTGGTATAAGATCACCCTTCACAGGCTGGTACAGATAACCAAGAGAGCGGCATCCAAATATACCCGTTCCAAGGTGAGAAAAGCTCTTCCGAAGGATTTCGCCTATGTGATCGAGGAGCTTATAACCGAAAAGGTGGAGGTTGAGGATAAGGAAGCCTATTATAACGAGATAATCCATACCATCATAAGGATCGAAAGGGCTCCGGAATTTATAAAGGCTCTGTGCGATCTTATCCGGAGGCTTGTCATCGATCATCTTCACATAATAGGGGATGTTTTTGACAGGGGACCGGGCCCCCATATAGTTATGGACACCCTTATCGGGCACCATTCCGTGGATATTCAGTGGGGAAATCACGATATCCTCTGGATGGGGGCAGCGGCGGGACACAGGGCCTGTATAGCTACGGTCTTAAGGATAGCTGCCAGATACGGGAGTCTTGATACCCTTGAGGAGGGCTACGGCATCAATCTGGTGCCTCTTGCAACCTTTGCTCTTAATACCTATAAGGATGTGAACTGCGGGCCCTTCATGATATCCTACAATAACGACTACAATACCAAGGACCTTGAGCTGGATACAAGGATACACAAGGCTATCGCGGTGATCCAGTTTAAGCTGGAGGGGCAGTGCATTAAGCGCAATCCCTTCTTCGGTATGGATGACAGGCTGCTGCTTGATAAGATCGATTTCTCAAAAGGGACGGTAAAGCTCTACGGAAAAGAGTATGAGATGACGGATGTGGAGCTGCCCACCGTGGATCCGGATGATCCCTATACGCTGAGTGCCGAGGAGGAGCAGGTGGTTGAAAGGCTGGTGCATGCCTTTACAAACTGCGAAAAGCTTCAGAAGCATGTCCGTTTTCTGTTTTCAAAGGGAAGCCTCTATAAGGTATATAATTCAAACCTTCTCTATCACGGCTGCGTTCCCCTTGACTCGGAAGGAAATTTCAGCAGGGTAAAGATCTTTGATTCCGAGTACAGCGGAAAGGCTCTTTATGATATTCTGGAAAACTACGCCAGGAAGGGGTATTATTCCACGATACCCGGGGAGAGGCTGAAGGGTCAGGATATCATCTACTATATCTGGGCGGGGCCCAACTCTCCGGTTTTCGGGAAGGAGAGGATGACCACCTTTGAACGTTATTTTATAGCGGATAAGGCCACCCATAAGGAAAAAAAGAATAAATACTATGAGCTTCTGGACGATGAGGCTACCATAACCAGGATACTGAAGGAGTTCGGCCTGGATGAGAGGTTCTCCCATATCGTAAACGGTCATGTGCCGGTTGAGCAGAAAAAGGGAGAAAGCCCGGTAAGATGCGGCGGAAAGCTCATGATAATAGACGGAGGCTTTTCAAAGGCCTACCAGGGAAAGACAGGAATAGCCGGGTATACCCTGGTGTTTAATTCCCACGGACTCTGGCTTGCCGCTCACGAGCCCTTTGAGTCGAAGGAATCGGCCATCCTTAACGAGACCGATATCTACTCGGATGCCTTTATCGTCGAGACCTCTTCAATAAGGCTCAGGGTAGCTGATACCGATACGGGCTATGAGATCAGGGATACCATATCCCAGCTGGAAAAGCTGCTTAAGGCCTACAAGGACGGAAGTCTTGTTGAAAAGGGGGTATAGCCTTGAGATTTCGGCCCTGTATAGATATACATAACGGTGCTGTCAAGCAGATAGTGGGAAGCAGCATAAGGGACGGAAAGGAATCAGTTGCCGACAATTTCGTCTCGGATAAGGATGCTGCATATTACGCGGGGCTCTATAAGAAGCTGGGGCTTTACGGGGGGCACATCGCTATCTTAAACAGGTCAGGAACCCCCGAATACGAGGCGGGAAAGAAAGAGGCCGTAAAGGCTCTGAATGCCTTTCGGGGAGGAATGCAGGCAGGAGGCGGGGTAAACGCGGAAAACGCCGGCTTCTTCATTAAGGAGGGCGCCTCTCACGTGATCGTGACCTCGTATATCTTTGAGGACGGCAGGCTGAGAAAAGACAGGCTGGAAGCGCTGTGCGATGCCGTGGGAAAGGAGCATGTGGTCCTTGACTTAAGCTGCAGGCTCCGGGACGAAAGATATTATGTGGTTTGCGACAGATGGCAGCGCTTTACTGAGGAGATAGTTGAGGAAGCACTGTTTGAGCGCCTCGGGCAGTATTGTGACGAGTTTCTGGTCCACGGGGTGGACGTGGAAGGAAAAAAGGCCGGGCTTGACAAAAGGCTTGTGGAGCTTTTGTCACCGCTGCCATTTACCATAACCTATGCGGGAGGCATCTCCCGCAGGGAGGATGTTGAGGTCATAAAGGAAGCGGGCGGTCTTGATTTTACCGTCGGAAGCGCTCTTAAAATTTTTGGGGGCTCTCTTGAGCTTACGGAGGTAGTTGAATGGCTACGGTAATGATTGTGGATTCAAGTGATATCGAGCTCAGGGTAATGCAGAAGGCACTGGATAAAAGCTATAACGTGCTTACCATGAATTCGGCCAAGCAGGCTCTGGGAAGACTGTCCATGGCCACGGTCGTCCCGGATCTGATCGTGGTGGATCTGGAGCTTCAGGTAGGCGGAGGCTTTGCTTTTATAAACAGCCTGAAAACGAATCCAAAATATAAGGAGATCCCGGTAATGCTCCTTACAGCCGGGAGAGATGAATCTACGGAGCTTGAGGGCTACAGACTGGGAGTCTGTGACTTTGCCTACAAGCCTATCAACAGTGTGATCCTTAAGCATAAGATAGATGTGCAGGTGGAGAGCAGCGGGAATAAAAAGCAGCTGAACAACTATGTGACGCAGCTTCAGCAGAACGTCAGCTTTCATGCACAGAATTCCTTAAGGCTTGAATATTTTCTGATAGGAATGATAACCGACCTTCTCTCCAAGAAGGACGGCTTTACCGGGACTCACTGCGTTTCTGTGTCGCGTTATATGGGGATACTCCTGCAGGATCTGCTCATGAGCGGGGTGAATTACGGAGTTCCGAAGGAGGACTATGAGATAATCGTTCTCTCCGCACAGCTTCATGACATGGGAAAGATGGGTGTTCCGGACAGCGTGCTCATGAAGGAGGGAAAATATACGGACGAGGAATTCCAGGCCATGAAGAATCATCCGATCTACGCGGCGGACGCTATTCAGAAATATTCATATCTGCTGCCCGACAACAAGTTCGTGATCTATATGTACCAGATGGCAAGATACCATCACGAGAGGTTTGACGGAAACGGCTATCCCGACAAGCTTTCGGGTTATAATATTCCGTTCCTTGCAAGGGTGCTGGCGGTTGCCGATGTTTATGACGCCGTTACCGCCAAGAGGTCCTACAAGCAGACCATGGGCCATGAGCAGGCCTATAATATCATCATGCAGGGCTCCGGTACCCAGTTTGATCCTACTGTGGTAAACAGCTTTTCAAGGCTGCACATGGTTTTCTACGATACCCAGATGCAGATGCAGAAGCAGTTGATGCAGCAGGCAATACAGCAGAATCAGGCACAGAGCCTGATGCGCCAGTCCCAGCAGATGACCTCACAGTGGAATGGGATTTAAAACAGCATAAGAAATGATCCGGCCTGTTTTTAGACCGGATCATTTCTTTTTCATGATTCATGATATATAGAAGATGTTATGCGATCATAACTTTGTAACATTAGTAGCCTGCGGTCCCTTTTCGCCCTGAACTATATCATACTCAACTTCCTGACCCTCATCGAGAGACTTGAAGCCTTCCATATTAAGCCCTGAATAATGAACGAAAACATCCTGCCCGCTTTCATCATCAGAAATGAAACCATAGCCCTTCTGATTATTGAACCACTTAACTTTACCCTTCATTTTGCGAAACCTCCGAAATTGTATTGATTAATAGCATCCCATACATAGTAGCACACAAAAAAGTAAATGTAAAGTGATTAGATCGAACTAATTTACATCTGGTGTTACCTGTTACAGTCTTTTGGCCGTGCGGTTTGCATTATGGGGATATTTAATGTACAATGATAACAGTTTGCCATTGACTTTTGGATACGATGTTACTATTCACAGCCGAATCGCGCACTTGCTGCGCGATTACGGGCCACAACTTATGGC
>DNAD01000214.1:0-6342 GCA_003484785.1 Lachnospiraceae bacterium | reverse complement strand
AAAGGCTGTGAATAGTAACTATACGATTGATAATAAACCGGCACAGGGTAGACTGGGATGAAAAAAAAGAAGAGGGGAATAAGCAGATATACGGTCATGTTTATTCCGGATACTTCTGACAACGCAAGCTCATATGAACTGACCTTTGATAAGCTGGCCAGGTGGATAGTTCTGATCCTTTCTTTTTTTGCGATCATCATCTGCCTTTTTGTTTCCGTTATACTCAGAAACAATGAGGCAATGTACGGTGAAAACGGTTATGAAGCCAGGATAGAAGCCTTAAGGGAGGAGAATAACGCTCTGAAGCAGGAGCTTGAGGAAATCTCCCGAAGCAGCGAAAAGCCTGCCGGTAACGGGAAGAACAAAGAGAACAAAGAAAATAAAACGGACAAAGACGGCAAAGAAAAAGAAGAGGACGCAGAAAGTACCGATCCTTCAAAAAAACCTCAGGGTGAGGACATACCCGGTGTCTTTCCGATAAACGGTTCCGCGGCCATAATAAGCGATCCGACCTCTCAGGCCGGAAGCAATCCCTACAGGCTCATAATGGCAGCTCCTTCGGGATGTGAAGTGATAGCTGCGGCAGGGGGCGTTGTGGAGGAGATCTTAGAGTATGAGCCACAGGAGAATGAATTCCGCTTTGCCATAAGAGTTGATCACAAAAACGGCTATGAGACTGTCTACCTTATCTCGGGAGACCCGCAGATCAGGGCTTTGAAGGGCGCGGAGGTAGCTCGCGGCGATGTGCTTGCGGCGCTGTCCGATGATGAGACCATAGTCGGCTATGACATAATATACGAGGGTGAAAACCTTGATCCCTCCGGGCTGGGGACGGAATAATATGAGGCTTAAGGACGATGATGCCATAAAAATCTCAGAAAGCGTGATCTCCACCATTATAAGCGGGGATACCGTGATAGAGGGGAACCTGATCTCCTCCGGTTCCGTCCGGTTTGGAGGCCTGGTCAAAGGTGATATTACCGCAAAGGGGCTGGTCATCGTCACAAAGGGTGCCGAGGTCAGGGGAAACATCACAGCTGAGAGCATTCTTGTAGCGGGAAGGGTAAAGGGCAATCTCAACAGCGCCGATAAGACCAATATCGAAGCCACCGGCGAGGTTTACGGAGACATTGCCGCGAGACGGCTTCTGGTGGATGAGGAGTCCGTTTTTTCCGGGAAGTGTAATATGATGCCTGAGGAAGACGGGAAGGACGAAATATCCTATATTGATATAGATGAGCTGAGAGGGACAGGGGGTATAAAGCAAAAAGGTGGGCGAAGGAGAAAGCAGAAATAGCAGAAAAAGAAGGCAGAGATCGAATGCACTGTTTGCGGCGTTATTTATAACGCTTTTTTTGACAGGCCTGGTGTCCGGGATGCTTATCGTACACATAACCTCCACAAAACAGCGGGATGCTGTAGTGGCGGAATATGAAGAAAAGCTGAGTGAACTGGAGAACAGGGAAACGGCAGTGGATCAGAGCATAAGGGTATATGTTCCGGAAAGAAAGCGGATCTTCGGAAAGATGCCGAAGAATTCCTATGATCTGGACGGATTCACGATAAAAGACGGGTTTATGTCCTATACCGATAAGGATGGGGATACGAAATCCCATCTGGGTATAGACATAAGCTACCATCAGCAAAGCGTTGACTGGGAGGAGCTGAAGGCCTCACCGGTTGAGTTCGTGATGCTGCGCTGCGGCTACAGGGGTTATTCCGAGGGCGGCCTGGTGGTGGATGAGAAATTCAGGGAATATGCGGCAAAGTGCAACGAGTATGATATACCCATGGGAGTGTATTTCTTTACCCAGGCCATTACCGTTGAGGAGGCCAGGGCAGAGGCCGAGTTTGTCATAAAGCTTATAAACGATTATAAGATATCCTATCCTGTAGCCTTTGATACGGAATATGTCAGCGATCCCGATGCAAGGACCAATACGACGGAAATATCAAAGGAGCTGAGAACCGATATGATAATCGCCTTCTGCGAAAGGATAAAGGAGGAGGGGTATTATCCCATGGTATATGCTTCCGAGAACTGGGTACGGCGCAATATGGAATTTGAACGGCTTTCGGATTATGATCTGTGGGCCGCGATGTACCTTGAACAGAATGATTTTCTCTTTGACCATACCATCTGGCAGTATACCTCAAACGGAAATATCCCGGGGATAGATACGGAGGTGGATCTTGACATAAGCATGGTCGATTATGCCGAATTTGTGCCCGCCCTGAGGCTTGCAAAGATCGAAAACGGGTTCATTGAGAGTGTACCTGCCTCCGATGAAGCATATATCATAGAGGAAGAAAGCGTGGAAGTCGAAGATGGCTAGGATGGATCCCAAAGACCTGGCATTGCTCTGCAAGAGGCTTTCAAGGATATTAAAGGGTAACTTAAGCATACTGAACGCTCTTGAGATCACCGGCGGACAGACGGCCGACAGGCGGATGAAAAGAGTCACGGACAGGATCACGGCCGAAATGAAGAGGGGAGAGTCCTTTGCGGAGGGCGTCTATATAAGCGGAGCCTTTGATCCCTGCTTTGTAAGATGCGTTAAGGAGGCAGAGGAGAATAACCGGCTGACTGAATGCCTGGAAAGCTTTGAGCAGTTCTACAGGGAAGAGGATAAAAGAGAAAGGGTGTTAAGAGGCTCGGTTTATCTGCCGGTAATGATCTCGGTGGGCTTTGCGCTTCTGCTCATCTTTATCATTATGTTCGTCTATCCCCATTTTATGGCCATGTTCGGCGAAGCAAACCTTGAGATTCCAAAGCTTGCCTCAGGCGTACTGTTTATTTCAAAGCTGCTCGGGGAATACTGGGAGATCTTTTTGCTGATAGCCGTGGGCCTCATAATGGTGATCCAGATCATTAATAACAGTTCCCTCGGACAAAGAAGGATGTCAAGGCTTGTGATGGAGTCGGGGTCCTTCGGAAATATTAAGCGGCTGATACTGTTTTCAAGGTTCGCAAGGCTCTTTGCCATGCTGAGGAGACAGAATATCCCGGACAGGGAGGCTTTAAATACCCTTGCGGACAGCTTTGAAGCAAATATATATTTTTCTGAGAATCTTTACAGGGCGGCGGAGAACTGCGCGGAAGGAGTGAGGACTTCCTCAGTGCTCAGGGAAACGGGCATTTTTCCCGCTGATTTTATAGAAATGCTGGCACTGGGGGAGGAACTCGGTGATATAAACGGTTATCTTGAGGACAATGCCCTTATATGCCTTGAGGAAGCAGAGAGAGCCGCGGAAAAACGGCTCGGGCTCTGGGAGCCGCTTCTTATACTTACAGTGGCGATCGTGCTCATCATCATTACGGTTTCCCTGACTGCTCCCATGACCACTCTTTTTGATGAGGTAAGCAGAATATAATGAGAAGGGAACGCTTTTTCATTACCATGCTGTCAGCCTTTCTCATGCTGCTGTTTGCGGTATTTGCCCTGCTGCTGCTTGAAAGGGGGACAGAGCTGGGACTGTCCATGGTTGAAAGGAAGATGAAGCTCAGGGCAGAGCTGGAGCTTGATAAGACCAGGGACGAGATCGAAACGGAGCTTAACGAAGAGATAGTACAAAAAGCCGGGGAAATATTTGATGAGGTACTGGCGCAGACTCCGGGATATGATCCTTCTACCGAGGCTTTGGCAGAGGGAAAATACTTAAGTCTTTTGGGAGCTTATGTGAAGAACAGGTTTTCTGATCCCGAAAGGGCCCTGTCCGAATCAGTGAACCGCATAAACGGCCGAGAGGCCAATACGGTAAGCATAGGGGGTGACGGGGTCAGGAAAGTAAGGCTTGAGGATCCCGACAGCATAAGGCTTAACATAAAGACCGATGCCGGCGGCCATATAACAGACTCTTATCTTGAGAACGTAAAGCTCATCCTTTACAGGGATTTTAAGGAAGCAGCCCGGCAAAGCTGCAGCATACTGCTTAAGGTGCCCGAAGCGAGGTTTTACAGCGCCAACGATATTATCTTCGATCATTCGATGCTGGCGGTAAAGGGGATATATTTTACCGGACGGACCTCCTCGGTGGTGGGCAATGTTTATGCCGGAACCCATGAGATCTCGGAATTCAGGCAGGCTGATGCCAGATACGGGGAAAGGGAGATATTCGGAGGGATAAACGTTCTTTCCACCCAGCTTGGGGTAGAGGCGGATACGGTGCTGACCGAAGGGGATATAAACGTCCGTGATTCCTTTGTCATGTTCGGGCTTGACAGCGCGGAGGTAAAGCTCTATGCCCATGCGATAAACCGTCTTGACGGCTTTGGCTCCAGAAACAATGTAATCGTAAAGGGGGAGCAGATACTTGATCCCGGGGATGAGGGGTATAAAAGCCTGGTATCCTCCATAAAGCAGGGGCTTTCCGGCCTTTCCGGGCTGTCAGATTATTATGATTCCGATAACGATGCCTCCTACAAAGGAACCTACAGAAAGATCCTCTCCAATTATGATGTTATTATATCAGGGGATTTCAAGGGGGCCATCGTGACCTCCGGAAATGTCATAATCGAAGCCGACTCCAGCGTGGAGGGGATAATAATAGCCGGAGACCGGATATATGCCAGAGGCAACAACAGCATAGTGTCCGACAGCGATATCATAAGGGTGATAGTGGATGAGGAGCTTATTGATGAAAAAGCCCTGGATCCCGAGAGCCTTAATGATGAATTCAGGATCTCCCACTACCTTAAGGACTATATCGGCGGAATACGTCTTAAGGGCATAAAAAATAATTGAAAAAAAATGGACTAGGAATTTTCACATGTTTTGGTTATAATTAATAGAAATACTAATCATAGGTTGACGGGAACTTGTTAGATGGAAAGTAATGCATTAACTGAAATGCACATCTCGGCTCTTAAGGAAATAGGCAATATCGGAGCAGGAAACGCGTGCACAGCCCTTGCCGGCTTTATGAATACGATGGTAGATATGACCGTACCGAATATCCGTATGCTGGATCCCTCCATGGTGGAGAAGATGACGGCAGTGGATAAGGGTATGGTTCTTGGGATCAAGGTCGGCATCAAGGAAGACCTTAACGGAATGCTCATAAACATAGTGAGCGGTGAATTTGCAAAAAGGCTTATCAATGTATATTATCCGAAGGAATTTAACAGCTTAAGCGAGCTGGATGCCATGGATATGTCCGTGCTCTGTGAGATGGGTAATATCACCTCCGGAGCCTGCGCCAATTCCCTTGCCACTCTCACCGGAATGGTGGTGGATATCATCCCCCCCGAGCCTCATTCCTGCAGCGTGAGCGAGCTTTTGAAGATGCCGGTGGACGCCTATTCCCAAAACGGAGAGAAGGTTGTGGTGCTTGATGAGGAATTCAAGGTGGAGAGGACCGAGCTGTCAAGCCATCTGTTTCTGATCCTTGATTCGGCTTCCCTTAACAAGGTTTTTGAACGGATAGGACTGCCTCCGGTGTAGATGGATAACAAATACCAAAGGCAGATATCTGATTCGTTTCCTATAAAATAATCCTGCGATCGGAGGTAGGCAGATTGAACCCTAAAATCAGAACGGAATCCGTGGATTTCCTGTTCGACTCGGTTTTGAAGCTTGAAAATAAGGAAGAGTGTTATGCGTTTTTTGAGGATCTCTGTACAGTGAATGAATTGTTATCCATTTCACAGAGAGCGCTTGTTGCCTATCTGCTGCGAAAGAAAAAGACCTACCTTGAGATCGCGGAAGAAACTGGAGCCTCTACCGCTACCATAAGCAGGGTTAACAGGGCCTTAAATTACGGGTGCGACGGCTATGATCTCGTGTTTGAACGGATTGAGGATAAATAATGAGTTCAGGCAACTCTAAATGTTAAAATTTTGTGAAATTCAGTCTTGAAAAATAAATTGTATTGGAGTACAATATGTAAAGCACGGAGTCGGGGTGTGTTAGATCTTGATTCTGGTTTATAGTTAAATTTATTTAATAGGAGGGTTTTTAAAATGAAAGGGTTAATCAAGTTTTTCGCTACGTTCGCAGCGGCTGCAATGGTATTCGCAGTACCGGTTAAGGCTGACGCTATCGACACTCAGGCCAACTGGTTAAAGAGCCTCATCGAGGCTAATGTTGCCAGAGCCAAGGCTGATCAGGCAAATCAGGAAGCTACCTTCGCAAAGCAGAGGGAAGCATTCGCAAATGAGCTTGCAGGCTATGCAAAGAGAGCTGAGATCGATCACAACAATCAGCTTGCTTTAGAGCAGAAGCAGCAGGCTGCATGGGCTAACGAGCTCGCAGGTCTTCTTAAGAGAGTTGAGATCGACCAGAAGAACTACAACACCAGTTTCTTAAACGAGATCTACAAGAGCGAAGTTGAGAACGTAAG
>DNAD01000166.1:6990-14528 GCA_003484785.1 Lachnospiraceae bacterium | reverse complement strand
ATTCCAGATGGTATGCTGAAAAGGAATTTGCCGATTATCTGGTAGAGGACTATAACATCAGGACCTACTTAAAGAAGAAATTAGCCAACGCCGGTGTTTCCAAGATAGAGATAGAGAGAGCTTCTGACAGGGTAAAGGTGATAATCTTCACCGCAAAGCCCGGTGTGATCATCGGAAAGGGCGGTCAGGAGATCGAGAACACAAAGAAAAAGCTTCAGAAATATACCGACAAGAAGCTTATTGTAGACATCAAGGAGATCAAGAGGCCCGACAGAGAGGCTCAGCTCGTTGCAGAGAACATCGCACAGCAGCTTGAGAACCGTATAACCTTCAGAAAGGCCATGAAGTCAGCCATCTCCAGAACTCTCAAGTCGGGAGCCCTGGGAATCAAGACTACGGTTTCCGGTCGTCTGGGCGGCGCAGATATCGCAAGAGGCGAGACCTATTCAGAGGGTACGATACCTCTTCAGACCTTAAGGGCCGATATAGACTACGGATTTGCCGAGGCTGATACCACCTACGGAAAGCTTGGCGTAAAGGTGTGGATTTATAAGGGCGAGATCCTTCCTTCAAAGAATAAGGAAGAGTCCCGCGGAGATTCATTTGCGGGCGGCTCACAGGAGCATTCCGGCAGAACCCAGCAGGGAAACCGTAAGGAAGGGAGCGTGAACTAAAATGTTAATGCCTAAAAGAGTAAAACGTCGTAAGCAGTTCCGCGGCAGTATGAAGGGTAAGGCTACAAGAGGAAATGTCCTTGCTTACGGCGATTATGGTATAATCGCAACCGAGCCCGCCTGGATCAAGTCGAACCAGATAGAGGCAGCCAGAGTTGCAATGACCCGTTACATTAAGCGTGGCGGTAAGGTTTGGATCAAAATCTTCCCCGATAAGCCCGTTACCACAAAGCCTCTCGGAACCCGTATGGGATCCGGTAAGGGAGCTGTTGAGTACTGGGTAGCGGTCGTTAAGCCCGGACGTGTAATGTTCGAGATCGCGGGAGTTTCGGAGGAAATCGCGAAGGAGGCGCTGCGTCTGGCTACGCACAAGCTTCCCGTAAAATGTAAGATTGTCTCTAAGGCAGACTTGGAAGGCGGTGCATCATAATGAAAAATAAGACCTATGTGGAAGAACTTAAAGGTAAATCAGCATCGGAGCTGAACGAAGATCTGGTAGCGGCCAAGAAAGAGCTTTTCAATTTGAGATTCCAGAACGCAACCAACCAGCTTGACAATACCAGCAGGATCAAGGAAGTAAGAAGAAATATCGCGAGAATCCAGACGGTCATCACAGAGAAGGCCAGGGCTTAGGATAAACAGGCGTTTCAGGAAATGATTCGTTCGGAAGGCTGAACGGATCGGCACAAACTGAAGTTTGTGCCTAAGCACACGATTTGATTTTCCGGCGCGCTTTCAGCGCTTAACCCGGAAATAGTAGCCAAATCGGCGCAGTAGGAGGAAAAAATGGAAAGAAATTTAAGAAAAACCAGGGTTGGCAAGGTGACCAGTAATAAAATGGATAAGACCATCGTTGTTTCTGTTGAGAACCATGTAAAGCATCCCATTTACAAGAAAATCGTTAAGAGAACCTATAAGCTTAAGGCTCATGACGAGAATAATGAGTGCAACATCGGTGATACCGTAAGGGTCATGGAAACAAGACCCCTCTCAAAGGATAAGAGATGGAGACTTGTAGAGATTGTTGAGAAGGCTAAGTAAAGCCGGATATATTGCAGGCTAAGAACATAATATTTGTTTAATTCGTAAGGAGATACTGACATGATACAGCAGGAAAGCAGACTGAGGGTTGCTGATAATACCGGTGCCAAAGAGCTTCTGTGCATCAGAGTTATGGGCGGCTCTACCAGGAGATATGCCAATATAGGCGATATTATCGTTGCTACTGTCAAGGATGCAACGCCCGGCGGTGTTGTAAAGAAGGGCGATGTAGTTAAGGCTGTAGTAGTGCGTACCGTAAAGGGCGCGCGCCGTAAGGATGGCTCTTATATCAGATTTGACGAAAACGCAGCGGTTATCATAAAGGATGACAAGACCCCTACGGGAACACGTATTTTCGGCCCCGTAGCCAGAGAGCTTCGTGAAAAGCAGTTTATGAGGATCGTTTCACTGGCTCCTGAAGTATTATAAAACGGAGGTATGGGAGCATGATGAAGATAAAAAAAGGTGATACCGTTAAGGTTATCGCCGGCAAGGATGTAGGAGCTGAGGGCAAGGTACTCGTCGTAGATCACAAGAAGCGCAGGGTTCTTGTAGAGGGTGTCAACATTGTCAAGAAGCATACAAAGCCCTCCATGGCAAATCAGAATGGCGGGATCGTTGAGAAAGAGGCATATATCGACGCTTCCAATGTAATGTATGTTCACAAGGGCAAGCCTGTCAGACTCGGATTCAAGTTTGTTGACGACAGGAAGGTCCGCTACGATAAGAAATCGGGCGACGTTGTGGATTAAGGATTTGGGAGAGGAGGTACTAAGGCTTTGAGCAGATATAGAGATTTATATAAAGATCAGATCGTAGACGGCATGAAAAAGAAGTTCGGCTACAAGAACGTCATGGAAGTGCCCAGGCTTGACAAGATTGTGCTCAACATGGGCGTTGGCGAAGCCAGAGAAAATGCCAAGGTGCTTGAGTCGGCAGTAAAGGATCTGGAGACGATCACGGGTCAGAAGGCTGTTATCACGAAGGCAAAAAAGGCTATCGCAAACTTTAAGATAAGGGAAGGAATGCAGATCGGCTGTAAGGTAACCTTAAGAGGTGAGAAGATGTACGAGTTCCTTGATCGTCTCGTAAATCTTGCACTTCCCCGTGTACGTGACTTCAGAGGAGTCAACCCTGACGCCTTCGACGGAAGAGGCAATTACGCTCTCGGTATCAAGGAGCAGATAATCTTCCCGGAGATCGAGTATGACAAGATCGATAAGGTAAGAGGTATGGATATTATAATTGTAACTACAGCCAGGACGGACGAAGAGGCAAGAGAGCTGCTTACACAGTTTGGAATGCCCTATCAGAAGACACAGGCATAAATATGGTTGCGCACGATTTGGTTTTCCGGCGCGCTTACAGCGCTTAACCCGGAAATAGTAAACAAATCGGCGCAGCAGCGATAGATTTCTACTTTGTCAGGAGGAAATAATTCATGGCTAAGACAGCAATGAAAGTAAAGCAGCAGCGCAAGCAGAAGTTCTCTACGAGAGAATACAGCCGTTGCAGGATCTGTGGACGTCCACATGCGTATCTGAGAAAATATGGAATTTGTAGAATCTGTTTCCGCGAGCTTGCTTATAAAGGGCAGATCCCAGGGGTGAAGAAAGCGAGTTGGTAACCCAAAGTTTTTTTGGGCGTAGTTTTTCAGGACGATATTCATTTGCAAAAAAACTTTGTTAGGAGGAAATAAAATGACAACAAGTGATCCTATTGCGGATATGCTCACGAGAATTCGTAACGCTAATACCGCGAAGCACGATACGGTAGATATTCCTTCATCCAAAATGAAGCTCGCCATAGCTGAGATTCTTTTAAAGGAAGGATATATAAAGAGATATGATGTTATAGATGACGGCGCTTTTAAGACGATCCATATCGTACTTAAGTACGGCGAGGACAAGAATGAGAAGATCATTTCCGGCCTCAAGAGGATCAGCAAGCCCGGCCTCAGAGTTTACGCAGGCAAGGACGAGGTTCCCAGGGTTCTCGGTGGTCTCGGGATCGCCATCGTTTCTACGAACATCGGAGTTATTACGGACAGAGAAGCAAGGAAGGCCGGTGTCGGCGGAGAGGTGCTCTGTTTCGTATGGTAGGTTTGGCAGCCTTGATCAGGCTGTAATAAGCACCATAAGTCAGCAGATAGTGTTAAAACCACCGCAGATAAGGAGGGTATCCTCCCGATCTTTTCAATAGTCATTGACGCTCTGGGGTGGTGAAAAATTCAGAAAGGTAGGTACGGGCGAAATGTCACGAATAGGAAGAATGCCAATCGCTATACCCGCAGGTGTGACTGTAGATATAGCAGAAAATAATAAAGTGACTGTAAAGGGTCCTAAGGGCACCCTGGAGAGAGTTCTGGTGCCGGAGATGGAGATCACGAAAGAGGGCGAAGAGATAATCGTAAAGCGCCCCAACGATCTTAAGAGAATGAAATCTCTGCACGGTCTTACAAGAACTCTTATCCACAATATGGTTGTAGGCGTAACAAACGGTTACGAGAAGGTACTTGAGATCAACGGCGTCGGCTACAGGGCGCAGAAGCAGGGCAAAAAGCTTACATTATCATTAGGTTATTCCCATCCCGTTGAGATGGAAGATCCCGAGGGTATCGAGACTGTCGTGGACGGACAGAACAAGATAACCGTTAAGGGTATAGATAAGGAAAAAGTAGGACAGTACGCTGCCGAGATCAGAGACAAGAGAAGGCCGGAGCCTTACAAGGGCAAGGGTATCAAGTATGCTGACGAGACTATCAGGCGTAAGGTCGGTAAGACAGGTAAGAAATAAGGCGAAGGAGTGTGTGAAGAATGGTTAGTAAAAAATCAAGATCAGAAGTCAGACGTAAAAAGCACCTGAGAATACGTAACCGTTTCAGCGGAACTTCCACAAAGCCGCGTCTTTCCGTGTTCAGAAGCAACAATCACATGTATGCTCAGATTATCGATGATACGGTGGGAAATACGTTAGTTTCGGCGTCTACTCTTCAGAAGGACGTTAAGGCGGAGCTTGAGAAGACGAATAATGTGGAGGCTGCAGGCTATCTCGGAAAGGTTATAGCGAAGAAGGCTCTTGATAAGGGTATCGAAGAGGTGGTTTTTGACAGAGGCGGCTTTTTATATCACGGAAAGATCAAGGCTTTGGCTGATGCGGCAAGAGAAGCCGGTCTGAAATTTTAGGAGGAATGCACATGAAACGTACCATAATAGATGCAAGCAGCTTAGAGCTTGAAGAAAAGGTTGTTGCTATTAAAAGAGTAACAAAGGTTGTTAAGGGCGGACGTAACATGCGCTTTTCGGCTCTTGTCGTAGTAGGTGACGGAAACGGACATGTTGGCGCCGGCCTCGGAAAGGCAGCCGAGATCCCTGAGGCTATCCGTAAGGGAAAAGAGGATGCAATGAAGAAGCTGGTGGATGTTGCCCTTGATGAGAACAACAGCATTACTCATGATTATCTGGGAAAATTCGGCGGAGCTTCGGTGCTTCTTAAGAGAGCTCCCGAAGGAACCGGTGTTATCGCAGGCGGCCCCGCACGTTCAGTGTGTGAGCTTGCAGGCATCAAGAACATCCGTACAAAATCTTTAGGTTCAAATAACAAGCAGAACGTTGTACTTGCGACGATCGAGGCCCTCAGTCAGTTAAAGACTCCTGAGGAGGTTGCCCGTCTTCGCGGCAAGGCTGTTGAGAATATCAGGGCTTAAGGGGGTATAGTGAGATGGCAGATAAAAGGATCAAAGTTACCTTGGTAAAATCCACAATAGGCGCTATTCCCAAGCATAAGGCCACTGTTGCGGCTCTCGGTCTTAAAAAGCTTGGAAAGAGCAATGAGCTTCCGGATAATCCGGCCATAAGGGGTATGGTGCAGCAGGTCCGCCACCTTGTAAAGGTTGAGGAATTATAAGACCCTTTTGAAGGACCAAACGGAAACTAAGTAAAGAGAAATTGCGGCTTACAGGCTGCAGCTTATTGACTGAAGGGGTCATCACCCCTTCCGATAAAGGAGGATTCACAATGGAATTATCAAATTTAAGGCCTGCCAGAGGTTCGAAGCAGAGTGATAATTTTAGACGTGGTCGTGGACATGGTTCGGGAAACGGAAAGACAGCCGGTAAAGGCCATAAGGGTCAGAAGGCTCGTTCCGGAGCGCCCAGGATTGGCTTCGAAGGCGGTCAGATGCCTTTATACAGAAGAATTCCCAAGCGCGGCTTCAAGAACAGGAACACGAAGGAAATAGTTGCCATTAATATTTCCGCGCTTGAGAGATTTGAAGACAACGCAACGGTTGACATTGATGCTCTCATTGCGGAAGGGATCATCAAAAATCCCAAAGATGGCGTAAAGATCCTTGGAAACGGGGAATTAACAAAGAAGCTTAATGTATCCGCAAACGCCTTTAGCGCGTCTGCAAAGGAACGTATTGAGGCTCTTGGCGGAAAAGCAGAGGTGATCTAATGTTTAAGACATTCCAGAATGCGTGGAAGATCAAGGAGATCAGGGGTAAGCTTATTTTCACCTTTCTTATGCTGATCGTCATAAGATTCGGTTCACAGCTTCCCGTTCCCGGTGTTGACAGGACCTATTTTTCAAACTGGTTTTCACAGCAGCTGGGAGATTCCTTTAACTTCCTTGATGCCTTTACAGGCGGATCGTTCCTGAATATGTCGGTGTTTGCTCTTAACATCACACCGTATATTACAAGCTCGATCATTATGCAGCTTTTAACGATCGCAATTCCCAAGCTCGAGGAAATGCAGAAAGAGGGCGAGGACGGCCGTAAGAAGATCGCTTCCATTACAAGATACGTTACGGTTGGTTTATCGCTTATAGAGTCGACGGCCATGGCCATCGGCTTCGGAAGGCAGGGCCTTCTTGAGGATTACAATGCACTTAATGTCATCACCGTAATAGCAGCCCTTACCTGCGGATCGGCCTTCCTTATGTGGATAGGTGAGCAGATAACGGAGAACGGTGTGGGAAACGGTATTTCCATAGTACTTACCATAAACATTGTATCCAGGATACCTCAGGATTTTGCTTCTCTGTATGATCAGTTCATGAAGGGTAAGTCGTTTGCTACCGCAGTGCTGGCGGCGATCATCATAATCGCCATCGTTCTCGGAACGGTTATCCTTACCGTTATCTTAAACGATGCGGAGAGAAGGATCCCGGTACAGTATGCCAAGAAGATACAGGGAAGAAAGACCATGGGCGGACAGTCCTCCCATATTCCCTTAAAGGTAAACACGGGCGGAGTTATTCCCATAATCTTCGCTTCAAGCCTTATGCAGCTTCCCGTAGTTATTTCTTCCTTTACGGGAAACAGAGGCCCCTTATGGTGGCAGAGAATATTAAACTGCTTAAGCTCGGGGAACTGGTTCAGAGTTGCAAACCCCGGCTATTCCATCGGAGCGGTTATCTATATCGTACTGGTTGTATTCTTCGCTTACTTCTATACTTCGATAACCTTCAATCCGCTTGAGGTTGCGAACAACATGAAGAAGCAGGGCGGCTTCATTCCGGGAATCAGGCCGGGCAAGCCTACCAGCGATTATCTTACAAAGATACTTAACTACATAGTTTTCATAGGGGCGGTAGGGCTTTTGATAGTTGCACTGATCCCCATCATCTGCAACGGTCTGTTTAACGCAAGCGTCTCCTTCGGCGGAACCTCGCTGATCATTATCGTCAGCGTTATCCTTGAGACCATTAAGCAGATCGAGTCACAGATGCTCGTAAGAAACTACAAGGGATTTTTAACTGATTGATGAACAGGATCTGCGCCGATTCCTTCGGAATCGGCGCAGAGGAAATGATCCGG